>JAITJJ010000020.1 GCA_031278965.1 Deferribacteraceae bacterium | reverse complement strand
TGAACAGAAGCTAACGGCGAATCGTCCACGATTGTTTGCGGAATTGCAGCTGTAAAGGTTGTCCCCTCTCCGTAAATGCTTGTGCAGCTAATATCCCCGCCCATACGGTTGCATAGATTTTTTGATATGGCAAGTCCCAGCCCCGTTCCCTCTTTCCCTCGGTTATGATGCATATCAAGTTGAACGAAACTGCCGAAAAGCTTGGACATATCCGATTTCTTAATCCCCACTCCCGTATCCTGAACATAAAAGGTTAAAAGGACAGAAGTTGCGCTAATGTTATTTAATGCCGCCGTTAAAATTATATACCCCTCATCTGTATATTTAGCGGCATTGGAGAGGAGGTTTAAGAGTATCTGCCGGACGCGCAGAACATCTCCGAAAAGTCCGGCCGGAATATTCGGATCAATGGTTGTATAAAGGCGGATAGGTTTACCTAAAAGCCTCATACGGACTATGTTTACCACGTCGTTCAGCATGTCCGTCAGTTTGTAGGAAACCGGAATAATCTCCAAAGTGCCGGATTCGATCTTGGAATAATCCAGAATATCGTTGATTATCGCCAAAAGACTTTCGCTGGCGTGTTTGATGCCGGACGCATAACCATAAACGGCGGATGAAATATCTTCACGAAGTATGAGCTCGCTCATACCCATCACGGCATTCATCGGAGTGCGAATCTCATGGCTCATATTCGCCAAAAAGAGGCTCTTGGTTCTGTTGGCGCGCTCTGCCTGATCTTTTGCCATTATCATGTCTGTGAGGTCTTGAAATGTGACGATAGAGCCCGCAAGCTCTCCGTTCTCCTCCAGCATTGGGGCGATAAGGATCAGATAATTTCTAAATCTGCCGGTTCCAGAAAAATCAATCACCTCGTCAAGGGTGACATTCTGCTTTTCCTCCATAGCAAAGCTGAAAAATTGCGCAAGCTGTTCCCTTTCGTCATATTTTGTAAAAATCTCCAATATCTCTTCAAAGGTAAAACCGCTCACCATGGCAAAGCTTGAGATCCCGGCCGTCAAGAGAAATATATCCGTGCAGTAAACAAGTTTATCCTCCTCATTAAAGAGGAGGATAATATTTAAGGAGTTTTTAAGGAGGAGGTTCAGGTATTTTTCACGGGAGGATTTTTCATTATATATACGCGAAAATGTCCGCTCTTTTGTGGCGATAGTTATCTTTGTGCGCTCCACAAGTTCTTCAAGACTTTTATATTGTCTTGAAAGACGGTTGTTTTCCCGTTCAAGCCTTGTTATCTCATCTTGAAGCTGCTGATACTTTTCGCTCACAGTAAGCCGCCTAGCTCTCTTCAAAGCCGCAAGATACTATGGATGCGGTTAGAAAGTTGTTCCCGTGCGAAGTAGGGCAGTATTCCCCGCCTGAATAAGCAAAAAGATAAGGCGTATTCGTTTTTTGGGAGACAAAAGCTACTTCTGCATCATAGTTAAAGCCTAGCGCAATACTGCGGACAGCGCAAGAAAATATGATAAAATTTTTATTTTTCCCCTCAATATTTTCCTCTAAAAATTTGGTTACGGAATTTAAGATATGATTCTGCTCCATAAGCCCCACAGAGATGGTTTTGCCTTCCGATATATCCGTATGGCAGACTATGTCTCCGTTATCATGCACAGTATCCATAATCCAGATATGGCTGACCTTTCCGCCTTTTTCCGAGCAGAGAGGGAGCGATAAAAGCGAAAGTGCGTCTATCCCGTCGTGAATTACTCCCGCCTCTCTTAGAAATGTCGCTGCAGGTTTGCCGTCAAGCTCCTTTAAAATATTTTTTTCCGTCTTCGTTACCTCAATATTCCTCACCAAAAATTTATTAATCGGTGAGGTAAGGGAAGAAAAAGAAGCCTTGAAATCCCCGCATAGAAGGATAATGACAAGACAGCCTGCATGAAAAGTTCCGTCATAATAGATACTGTCGTCATTTTCAGAGTGCGGGAGCGTACAAGATACCGAACCAAATATCGGCAAGTTGCCGCTTGTTTCGCTAAGAATCCTAACTTGTTCGCTCCCGCTGAAAGTATAATAAATGGTGGAAAAGACAAAGATGGCTTTGGGCGAGAGGGCGGTTTTTGCGGCGGTTTGAGTGTATAAATCCGCCGGATCAGACGATTCAGAGATTCCCGTCGCAAACTCCGCCGTATCGCTTGTAAGCACGGAAACCGAGAGGGATATTCCGCCATAGGCATCATTTGTGGAAGAAAGTATAGTAGTTATGGTGATCACTTTCATGCTGAGAAACGCCTCAAGTTTTCTAAAAAAAGATTCATTTGAAAAATACTTATGACGGAATATCAACGCAATAGAGTTTTTACGGCGGTTCTTCCGAAGATCCAGCCTTTGGGAAATCTCCTCCAGAGCAAGGAGTTCGTCATCTACTTCTGTTGTGTGCGCCGTAAGCAATTTAACCATAATTAACCCCCATTTGCCGCTATTTAAAAAAACATCCCACTATGCTTGCATTGAGGAAAGCGTTAACTCGTCTGCCGGTATGTTCATTGACGGGGGAGAACTCCCCGCCGGAATATGCGAATAAAAAAGGGCTTTTTATGTTTTCGGCAAGGTGCGCCGCCTCCGCTTCCGTATCGAGCCCCAAAGCCAAACTGCGGACATAGCAGGAGAATATGAGCGCCCCGCTTGCGTCTTTTGGAATCTCTTTCTCAAGCCGTTTCATAGAAGCAATAACATCCTCGTGATTAACGCTCCCCATAGAAATAACACTCCCTGCCGGCACATCGGCGTGACAGATAATTTTCCTCTTGTCAGCAATCCCTTGCATAACAAGGGTTCTGTATTCTCCGCTCGGTCTGTGGACGGATATTGGTATAGACAAAAGGGCGAGCCCTTCATCGCTTTCTATAAGCCCCATCTCTTTCAGAAAAGTTAAGGCGGGAATCCCGTTAAACTCTTCTAGGATATTGTTCCGGGATTTGGTGACCAGAATATCCTTTATGGCAAAACGTTCTGCCGGAACCTGCCAAGCTGAGAACGAAACGTCAAGGGAGCCGCAAAAGAGAACGATTGCCACCCTTGAAGCATAAAATATCCCGTTGTAAAAGATGCTGCACACCCCTTCATCATACGGGTAGGTAACGGATATGGTGCCGAAGGTATCAAGCCCGGCAGTTGTTTCATCAAAGCTGTCAAGGATTTTTCCGCCGCACAAGGTATAGGAGGGTTGGGAGAAAACAAGCATCAGACGCGGCGGAGTTGAGGTTTTAGCGGCAGTGCTGCGGTATAAAGCGGATAAAATTATATCAAAATTTGAGAATAGGGGCTCTGAAAGCCCTGAAAAAAACTCCGCATCATCGCTTGTGAACACCATAACCGTTAGAATCATCTCCCCGTAGCCTCCGTTTACTGCCGACATAACAGAGGAGATGCCGATCGTATCCATTTTAAGAGCCTTGTGCAAGGCTCTTAAAAGCTCTTGATTGTGAAAATATCTATGATGAAAGATAATGGCAAAGGAATTTTTAAGACGCTTATTCTTTAGGTTAAGCCGTGCTTCAATATCGCTGATGGCAGCGGATATATTATCCGGTTCCTTCGTGTAAGCGGTTAGGGTTCTTATCATATGGGGACTCTGTCAGTCAAACGATAGGGCGATAATACTGGCATTGTGAAAGCGGTTTTTATGTCCGCCTTTAACAGCTTTGGAAGGGCATATCTCACCGCCTGAATAGGCGAAGAAGTATGGGACACTGTCTCCTAAAACCGACTCGATAGTTTTTATCCCCGCAAAAGTGTCTAATTCTAAGATAATATAGTAGGCGGAGCAGGAAAAGAGCATCACCCCGTCTTTGCGGTTTTTTACAGTTGAAACGGCTTTTTCCGTGAGGGAGAGGGCATACTCTCTATCCAAAACAACAATGGATATGCATGAACCGACAGGGATAGAACTGCTGCAAAAAAAGCTGCCGTCTTCCAGAGGTCCAAGGAGCACCATACAGACAGGTTCTTCAAATTCGGGATTCTCCACTATCAGCATAATTGAAGACATCCTTATATAGTCGCCTTTCTCCAGTAACTCCAAATTATAAAAGAAGTTTGCGGCGGGCATGGCGTTTATTTCTGTAATATAGTGCCCGTCGGATTTGGTTAAAAATGCAATCCCTTTTATTACATGTGGGTTCGCCGGCCAAGACAGAGAGTATGACGGGCGGACATCTCCGTAAAATAGGATAATGGCAGCCCTGTCTTCATATGCAAAGCCGCCGAAGCTCACAAGGGGCTTACGGTAATAGATGCCTATATCGAGTGCTACTGCGCCGAAATTCGGTATCTCTCCCGTAATTTCATCCAGAGAGGCTACAAACTTCTCCCCGCTATGTTCATACGAGAAGGGGAAACAGGAGAATATAAAAGACGCCTTCCCCGGAAGTTTTGCAGCACATTCATTATATAGCTTCTCAATGGGCGGATTTATGTCATCGCCTAAAGGATCGGACATCCCGGCGGAAAAGATCACGTCGTCACTTGTCAGAACAGTTAAAGTAAGGATAAACTCGCCGTAATTTTCTCTTACGGCACTGGAAATTGTGCTAATCCCCGCAAGCTCAAACGGGAGAGCGCCGTCCAAAGCCTCGAGCACCAGATTCGCGGCAAATTCCCTGTGAAATGAAAATATCCCCACTGAGTTTTTAAGGAGGTTTTTCTCAATTTCAAGCTGCCCCAATATCTCGGCAACGGCAGCTTTAGGGTCATCAACTTCCATAGTATGTGCAAAAAGCAGCTTAATCATGAACTCTCCATGCGGATAAAATGCAGTTACAACTAAGAGAACGCCTAAAATCTATAATGCCGTGGACTTATGTTATAACAAATAACGGATAAAGGCAAATAAATTAATGGGAGCGAAGTATATCGCATAATTTGTTTTTTTATTGGACATTTATATTCTTCATATTATACAATAAACTCAATTGATATTAATTATGGAGGAAGTATTTATATAATAAAATCCAATTAACTTTTAGTCTTATGTCTATATATTTTATGGGGGGAGGGAGTATTATGCGTGAAAAAAAATTCTTGTTGCTTTTGGTTTTGCTTGCTTTCGGGCTTCTCTTTGTTTCAGCTTGCTCTGAAGAGAACGGGGACACATACTATATTGACGAACCCCTTGAGATTGGCGAAATTACCCTTGTGGATGAGATAGCCCACAATCAGAGGCTGAAGTTGGTGCCGTCAATCAAAAATGTTACGGGCGCCGCTGCATATTCTTGGAGCGCTACCTGCGGTTCCTTTGACGATGCAAATTCCCCTGCTCCGTTTTATATCGCCCCGGAAAAAAGCGGTGATTGCTTTATTGCCCTTGAAGTTGTTAAAGGCGGGAAATCTACAATAAAAAGTGATTCTATAAAGATTGATACTCCCGCCACCGGCTATCCGGTATTGGCGAAAATCGACGGGCTCTCAGGCGCCCCTCTTGCCAAGATGGGCGCTAGCGCCGTTATTTTCGCGGCAAACCAAGGTGATGGCTGCAGGCTGTATAAACTTGTTGCCGCCGGCGACGATGTGACAATAGACGGCACCGCAAGTTCCGTCATAGACGATGACGTTCACCTTTTGGCGGCGAATTCAAGCAATAAAATAGCCGTTCTGACAAGCGGCATCAGTGAAGCGCGAAAAGTTTTGCTCTTTGACGGTTCTGCTCTGTCAGCTCCCGCAGCAATACTCGGCAACTATCCGATAAGCGGCGCCGGGGAACCCCTGCAAGACGGGGAAGCGGCGTTTGCCCTAACGGATAATTATCTGATAGTAGGTTCTAGCTCTAATGATGAAGCAAATCAGAGCCATCTTGAAATATATTCCCTGGCCTCGCCTTACGATAAAGCCCATATTGCCGTGCCTCAGGAGTTGGGAAGCTTGATTTCAACAGCGGCGCAAAATGTTGGCGGCACAACTTTCCTCATCCTCGGAGGTTCGCTCGGCACGGCGGTTTATAGGATCGTAACTGCGCCCGGTCTAAATATAGATCTCATTGTGCATTCAGACGATAAACCGAGCAGGTTTATAAAGTGGGACGGCACATACGCCGTTGAATCCAAGCAGAACGACGCCGAAGTGAAGTTTTGGAAGTGGGACGGCACAGACGGTGCTCTGGCCATAGGTTCCGTAGATGCTCCGAACGGCGGAGATACAAGCAGCGTCCGTGCTCTCACTCTTGATACGGCAAATAATAAAGCCTATGTGGTGAGCTTTTACGGTGGCAACGTCTATGAAGTGGATCTTACTGCACTTACTGCAAGCGGCAATCTCCCTAAAAGACTGAAATTCACGTATCCTATGCATATCGGCGAGGGGTTTGCGGCTTGGGCGGTAGAAAAGGTCGCCGTTTCCGCCACTGATTATTATGTTCTTACCGGCGGATATTATCCTTCGCTCGGACTTGACGCTCCCGGCGTAGCCCTAATATTTAAGAACGCATACCCCAACATAGCGCTTGGAGCAGATCCGGTGGCGGCCATATACTTCGGCAGTCTTGCCCGTATGTTAAAAACCATTGATGACGGCGGCGGCAATTACTTCTATATCGCTAAAGAGAGCGCGGCGACCAAGCTTGTTGCGAAGAAGATTATCTAAAAAGAGAGGGCGCCGCGGGAGGTTCTCCGGCGGCCTTGCCTCCAATTGTTCTATTTTTGCCAATGCCGGGGATACATTCAGGTTTGTGCTTCATATATATATTCAGACTGTTGAAAAAGTCGGTTTTAAGGGGTGCTGTTTTAGAATGGATGTTTAATTTTAAAAACACCAACCCTGAACCGCTCCGATTTACAAAGGCATTCAATTTTGTAAGTCACCCCTTCCTGACAGGGAAAC
>JAITJJ010000019.1 GCA_031278965.1 Deferribacteraceae bacterium | reverse complement strand
GATCATAAGTCAGCATAGAATCTTTAGCTCCAGTTACTTTCATAAATATATCTTTAACGCTCAAAACTCTTCCTCCGCCGTTATATATTCCGGATAGCCCCTGTCATATGGTTCAGATACAAACTCTTCCATATTTGCATCTGAACAGAGTAAAGCAAAGCCCATCCTCCGATAAAAACCCTTGGCGGGTTCATTTTTCGGAGTTTTTATTAACTTTGCTTTTACTGTACTTCCGCCCATCTCCTTTATCTGTTTAAGCAAGGAGTGCAAAAGGACATCTTCAATACTCCTTCCCAATACCCGGCAAGAAAGGAGAAATGTGTCTATCTCCCAAATGCCTGCATTTATATCTTTTGGCACAGCAATTGCAGCACCCGTAAGACCGCTGTCTCCGAACCTGTCTGAAACATATGCAGCCACCGCAACACACCCTGCTTTAAGTAATTTTTCAATATCGTTCACTCCGTATCGTTTTGTAGTCATATTAAACTGGTTAGTTTTTTGAGTTAATTGAGCGATACGGGAGATATTGTTATCGGAAGCTGAAGTCAACCTGACGCGCAACGCAATTGATTTTAGGTAATCTTCTTTATTTATCCCTTTTGCAAAATGAAGCCTCTCTTTTTCGGCGGCATACATTTTATTTCGTTCGAGATCTTCCGCTGTGAAATCCAATGTGCCGAATACCGGCAAACTCTGCAAGACAGAGGGATAATATACGGTGTCGCTAGGCATATCCGGGGTAAAAACCTCAGGCAATCCCAAACGAACCTGCTCTCTGTTGACGGGATCATCGTCTAGAAATACAAAAGTGTCAAGCCCCAAAGATAGCTCTTGAGCCAATTCCGTTATGGAGACGGTTTTGTCATTCCAATTAATGCGATAGGCGGCAAAATCTTCTTTCTTTAATACCATATAAGGATGTTTTTCAAATACCTCCCATACATCTTTTTCATTATTGCGGCTTGCTATTGCCAGAAGTATCCCGCTGTCATGCAACGCGGCAAGCTGTTTTTGAAAATCATAATACGCTTTGCCAATGTCGGCGGGTGAGAGGAGTATATTTTCAATTCCGTCCTCAGCGGCTACACCTCCCCAAATAGTATTATCCAGATCAAGTATTATGGCTTTCTTTCCTTTCCCAACTTTTAAGCAGACATATTTGGAATATTCCGCTGCCAAAATCGGCATAATATTAGGATGAATACGAATATCGCCTTGATAATACAGTTTTAGATCTGTTATGGTATTTTTTCCTACTGACGAGGTAAAACCGTCAAAATCAAAAATTTTAAGGTGAGGAAAAGTTTCTGTATATAAAATTAGCTGTTCATTCACTCTGCGCAACGCTTTAAAATATTTCCCGTTTTTGCCGGATTCATGTATGCCAAGCGGCGAGTAAACGGGAATACTATAGTTGGAAAAAACAATCATAGCACCGCAGTTTGACAAAAGGTGGAATAGGAGTTTTTTAATCCTTTCAAAACCTTCATTCAATAACCTTTCTATATCTCCTCCGCTGCTATACGGAGTTAATGCTTTTTCTCCGATTAAATCATAAATATCTGTATGCAAAAAGATAATGTCGGGATTAAAGCTATATAATTCTCCATAGCTGTCAGATATAGTTGAGAGATGTTGGGAATAGGGCGGAATATAAATCTCTGGTTTAATCTTATTCTCCCATAATATTACTTTTAATATCTCATCAAACTTTGTAATAGTTGATCCGTTCAGAATTGCGATACGGCAGGGAACCCCCTCTGTTGGTTCGGGGGTGCTTCTAAAGGCATCCACGTAATCAATAAAAGTTTTCACTTTTTATTTCCTCTCTAACAACCCAGCGCTTTCTAATTTTATTGCAAGCCTGCTTAGCTCGTCCATAGGAACTTTTATGATGTCACTTATCCCGATAAGGTCAACTTCCCCGTCCGCATAAGCCAGAAGGTTCATCATATCCCGCACCCCGGCGGCGGAACCGCTGTAACTTACAGTGGGATACAGATCACGCTTTCCCAACTGCGGCTCGCCCAAAAAAACGGCTTTATAGGTTCTGTTGTTCTCCAGTGAGTCAATTACTTTGCAGTATAACGCGTATGAACCTTCAAAGCCTTCGGGGGATATGAGCTCCATATTATCAGCGGAAGTATGGTACTCCGGATACTCGCCGTATTTGGAGCGCATGAGGGAGCAGACCGGAAGGTCAATCCCTGGAGCGCAATACTGCCGCTCGTCTGAACCGCGTTCAAGATAAGGATAACTTTTATAGTCCTGATGCGTGAAGTTGAGGGTATTTTTAGCTGCCCGATCCGCAAGAGTATCGCCTCTGCGGGACGAGAGATAGGAATAAGAGCGGTTATCCCCCGCGCAGGTGACGACAAAGCCCGCAATAATATTCTCTTTCATCTTTTCAAGATTCCGGCTCATATAAACCAAACTTCCGATGGTCTCCGGGATAAAAATGAACCTATAGGAATAGCGGCTGCTGCGGGATTGGGCTATTGCCCGCTTCGCCAGATAGAGCGAGAGGCAAGGTCCGGAGAGCTCGTTGTTCGCCAGAGTTGGGTGGCATATATTTGAAGAAAAGAAAATCTCTTTTTCGCTTTTTCCTGGAATTAATATTTCTCCGTAAGTAAGGCTGCCGTCTTTCAATTCGCTCTCTATCACGGCACGGTAGCGATCTTTGTTGAGATTTTGCACATCGTTAAACGCCATGCAGAAACCGGAATACTCTTTATAGTAGCTTGTAACATATGGAATGAGGGTTGGTTTATCGGGGAGGGTATGGATCATTTTCAGCAATTCCTCCCGCGAAAGCTCTCTGTTAAAGGGAGCGGAATACCCCACGACATGCAGATTGCTATCTTTGAAAGAGAGGACGGTGCTGCCTTCAAGATCTTTTATATAAGCGTCTCTAATCTCCCACTCTTTTGGGACAACCCAATCAAAAGCAGCAGTGCCGGTGGGCACTTCAAAGAGAGTGAGAGACGGGCACTCTTCCCGCATAATATTTAAAGTCTGCCGCACTCCGTCACCCGTAAGGCTACGGCATATGGGAAAGAGTTTCTCCGCAAGATTATATATTTCAGAGCCTATAGGGTTATCCAAAAAATCACCTTTGTTAAAATGGTTGTTTATATCTTTGTGCATACACATATATGAAAGTGATATTTGTGACCAAAGCAATCATCAAAAATTGAGGCGAAAATAAAATTAGAGAAATAAGGAGAAAATGCTTTCTCTATCTCATCTTCTCCGTCAAATATGTAAATACTTGTTCCGTTGCGGATTCCATACGGATCCTTGTGGATTATTGCAAGATTTTCACTGCTCTCTTTAATCTTCTCGCTTCCTTCATATATGAAAGCTGTTTTTTGAGGAATTGAAAGGACTAAATACGCTTTCGGTTTCAGTACTCTTGAATATTCTTTTACATGATCAAGAAAGGAATAGCCTTCACTTTTGTAATAACAAACATTCCAAGCTATCAGAAAGTCAAATTCCTCGTTGGAGTAAGGCAGATTCCCATTATGCCCAACTTTGATAACGGAATCGCTAATTCCGCAATCAGAGAGATTTAATAAGGTTTTTTGAATTATTTCCTCTGAAATTTCCGTTCCGCAGACCGTAAAACCGCATTTTCTCAACATTGTCAAATTTCGTCCGTCTCCGCAACTTACTTCCAATATCTTTTGATGGGGATATAATTCTTTGTTGAAATTTAATTTAGGACAACTTCCTTTGAAAATGCGTATAAGATACTCTGCGGGGTACGCCATTGTCCTCTTGGAAAAATGCCCTGTCCAAACGACGGATTCTAACGGCACATTCGTCTCAATATTCACTGTTTATCCCCTCCTTCACGATTTTACCTGTCGCAAAAAAACCTACGTTTAAAGTGATCACTTTTTTGGGCATTTTCGGAGCAAAATTTAGAGATTGCAAAACAGATGTTTTGCCTGTATATATGGGCATTGGCAAGATTTTTTGTTAATTTTGAAAAAAATTGTGTGATTGAGATATTTTAAACGTAGGTTTAAAAGCGACACCTTAAAAGAGCAGAAACCGGCTCTGAAAAGGGCAATACAAAGGCTTTGCTATCCCAAAAAAAAGAACAAAGCCAAAACAGAACCCCAAAATCCTCAATATTATGGAGATATGCGGAATTAGAAGGGCAAGCGGTATTTTTATGAGCTTTGAAAACATGCAAAGGATTCCGGGATTAATAATTATGGGATTCATATCTCTGAAAAACACGGGATTTCATTCCCGCACTCCGCCTATCTTTCAGACGTTATAAATACACCAAAATGGGGCGCCACTAAAAAAAGTTAAAATCTGAAAATAATCCCGACAACTTTTAT
>JAITJJ010000230.1 GCA_031278965.1 Deferribacteraceae bacterium | reverse complement strand
AAGGTTAAGGTTAAGGTTAAGGTTAAGGTTAAAGCTAAGGTCAAGCCCTTACGGGGTTGCTGCGCAAACATTGACAGAGCTCTCGCTTGTGTTGCCTTAAACCTTTATTCTTCTCTTTTTTCTTTTAAAAATATACCATCAAACAAACCCTGCCTTATCCGCTTCCGTTTTATCTCTTCCCACTCTGCTGGAGAAGATGCCTTTTTTGCGTAAACACAAAAAGGCGTTATTGTTGAGTGTGACGACGAATTCCATAAACCTCTCCCCCGCCCTTACGGGACGCCGCTACTCTCAAGAAGAGAGTAAGACTGTCCGATATGCCTATATATCTTCCGAATAGGTTATCTTGATATTTTTTTTATCGCTTAAAGTTATACTCACGGAATATCCAGCAAATTCATAGGCGGAAGCCTCGTCGGTTATAGTTTGCCCGCTTTCAACAGCAAAGTTTAAGGCTTTTAAAAGTTTCTCCCTCTCAAACACCTGCGGGGTGTGCGCCAGAAAGACGGCATCTCTCTCAACGGTGGAAACCACTCCAGCATCTTTAACAAGTTTTACTGTATCCACAGCAAAAAGCCCGCATATGGCAGCTCCGTCGCTGAAGGCTTTATAGACACACTTTTTTACCGTCTCTGCGGAAACAAATGGCCGCACCGCATCGTGCACTGCCACAAAATCACACTTTGAGCGCTTTAAAGCATTTATAACTGTTGCCGCCCGGTTTGGACCGCCGGGGGAAAAGATAACGTCAGAACCCAGATCAAGGGCTTCTATAAAAGCCCTGTCTTCATCCGCAATGCCGATTATATATTCGTTAAACGGATACGCGTTTCTAAGAGCGTTTAAGGTGATCTTTAATACAGGTATTCCGTCAATCAGGACAAACTGCTTTTTGCCGCCATAGCGTTTGCCGCTACCTGCCGCTGGGATTATCGCTGAAACTGTTCTTTGGGGAGCTTCCCGCATGTTTGCTACAGTATTAAGAACAACTTCGTTAGTATCTGTGCGGCTATCCCTAAAACTATTATGGTTATAAATGCCGACAGGTCTAACATACCAAGCGGGGGGATGATGCGTCGCAAGGGAGAGAGTACCGGCTCTGTGACATAATAGATAAGCTGCACCAAAGTATTTCTCGGATCTGGATTAAACCATGACAGGAGAGCCCTTGCAATGATGAGAAAGATCAGATAATGCAGGAGCGTTACAAGGATATTTATGCCAAAGTTTTGCAATATCAACGTTCTTATACTCATATTATCCGGGGTGAAGGGATCAAAGAAAACGGCAGCGCCCCATATCAGAGCGTCTAAAAGTATTATAAGGACAAGGGCAGGGAATACCGCATTATTGGTTCTGATCTTTGTGAAATTTTGCACCGGCTTCACCCATAGCTTTCCCAAGCGGAATATATACAGAGGCAGCCCCCCGAATGAAGGGGATGTGATGCTCCCCAATATCACGCAAACAATAAAAAAGAGGGTGAGAAAGTTAGCCAGTTCCTGAACTGCAACGGCAAGGGCGGCTAAGAGGGAAACACCTCTTGCAAGCGACAGGAAAAGTCCATACAGAAAGAATAGTGCGGCTATGGAAAGGGGGATAAGGATGCCTTCCGAACTCTTAGGTACTTTCAGCGGCTTAAAGAGCGGGTTAGTGAGCGCGGCGATCCCCCTCCCCAGGGAGTTGAAAGCAAGCTCTTGAGTTGTCATAACATAGCGGAATAACAGCACTATTGAATAAAATTTTATCAGGATTAATATTAAATCCACAAAACCTCCGTAAATATATCAATTCTCAAAAAGAGCACTCCCCACCCTCACCATATTCGCCCCTTCCTCAACGGCACTTTCAAAGTCGCCGCTCATTCCCATAGAAAGGTAGGGGAGGGTGTAACTTTTATATATCTTAAACATCTCCCTGAAAAGGAGACGGTTCTCCTCCGGATCGTCAAAATACGGAGGAATCATCATAAGCCCCTCAAGAGATATGTTAGGTAATTTTACTACACTTTTATATAAATCTGAAAGATATTCTTTTAGGATTCCCCCCTTTTGCTTTTCCCCCGAAATATTTACCTGTATCATCACTTTTTGAATTTTGCCGAACCGGTTTGCAGAGCTATTGATAAGCTGCGCCGCATCAAGGTTGTCCACAGATTGGATCATCTCAAAATGTTTTACCGCCTCTTTTATCTTGTTGGATTGCAATCTCCCTATAAAATGAAAGTTTTGAGCGGGAAAGCGGGGAATTTTAAGGAGTGCTTCCTGCAAACGGCTTTCGCCAAAGATCTCCGCCCCTTCCTCCGCAAGTTTAAGCATAGCTTCAACACTCCGTCCTTTGGATACTGTTACTATGGAGATATCTTCCCCTTTTGCCCCCCTTTTGCGGGCTGAATTATCAATCCGCTCTTTAAGCTCGGTAAAAGTCATAGCGACTTCCCCTTAAAAATAAAGGAGAGCATCCGTTTTTGCGTTTTATCCCTGCGGTGGGAGTAAAAATTTGTGTCTTTAACTGTGCAGCGCCCTAAAGAAACTATATTTTGAACCCCTAGAGCGGATATGTCCGCACATATCTTCCCCAAAAGATCAAAGTTATATCTCGCTTCTCCGCAGTCAGTCGACATTTGAGAGAGATAAGCCAAGTCTTTTTCGGAAAGCCGCCCTATAAAATCTTGCTGAACAATAAATTCCCCGTTTGATATACCGTAGCCTATATAGGCATATTTTGGCATATCTCCAACTTTATCAAAAAAAGCCGCACTCTTATTTACTATCCCCGAAACGGTTCCCCGCCAACCGCAGTGAAGGGCGCATACTCCCCTTTCTCCAACTAAAAAGACCGGGTAACAGTCCGCCGTGAGGATGCCTATGGCAATCCCCGTTTCAGTTGTAAAAAGCCCGTCCGCAACGCTGTCTTGCACTTGTGCGGCGGTTTGCAGGCTTACCTCCCTTATCAGCGCTGAGTGCATCTGTTTCAAAGTGATTACATCAACCCCAAATTTATTTTTAACAACCCCGTAGGCAGCGGCATGATTATTTTCCGGCGAGCGGCTGAAATCAAGACCGTCACGGGCGGTGGTGAGAACAATTGTTATTTCGGGAGGTGTGCCGGAGGGTATTATAAAGCTCATTTGGCTTCAGTTGCACCAAGGCATCGCTTAAAATTAAGCTGATATTTCCCTTCCGGTATTTCAAAAACGTCAGGAGCGTCTATAACTATCTGCTGCAAACCCGGAGGTGCTTTTATTATATCTCCTATCACGCGGTAATTGCCCTGTGAGGTCTGCATAACTCCCATAATGCGGATGGTCATATCCATCCCCATAGTATGGAACACTTTTTTATCTCTCCCGCCCAGTTTAAAGAGCATCCCGCCGTAAGGGAAAGAGCGCTCAGTATATCCCAAAAGCCCCCTCGCCTGTTCCTGTTTGGTTTGCATAATTATGGCATTTATAGAGCAATGCCCAACCACAATGCTCTCTTCCGAAGAGGAGAACGCCTTTGAAGCGGTTGCTAACAGGAAAAATATAACCAAGTATTTCATAAAGCCGAATACAGCCACTTTAAACGTGTCACCCCCCGAAAGTATAGCCATAGCTCATGTGATCCGAATAATTCCCGTTCAGCACGCCAACGGTATCTTCTATTAAAACCTGCTCCTCGTTGGTGGGGATCATCAATATCCTTACTATGGAGTTTTCAGCGCTTAAATCTGTCTCTCCCGTCCCTGAAAAGGTAGCCTCGTTCTTTTTTCTGTCCATAATAATGCCGAAATTTTCCAACCCTTCCAAAACCCGCCGTCTCATAAGCGGGGAGTTTTCGCCCACCCCCGCGGTAAAGACTATGGCGTCAAGCCTTCCCAGCGTCACAAGGTATTTTCCTATATACTGCCGCAGACGGTAGCTTTTAATCTCAATGGCAAGCTCGCATAACTCGTCGCCACGGTTAGCCGCCGCCATTACATCCCGCATGTCAAGGTAACCGCATATCCCGTATACTCCTGACTTGCGGTTTAAAAACATATACATCTCATCCGGCGTTAGCCCTATTATATTCTGCATATGAAGCGGGATTGACGGATCAATATCCCCAGCGCGGCTGCCCATAACCACTCCCTCAAGAGGGGTTAATCCCATAGAAGTATCCACGCTCATACCGTTTTTTATCGCCGTAACGCTAACCCCGTTGCCCATGTGAAGAGTGATGAGGTTACACTCTGAAGCAGGTTTTTTAAGCATCTTTGCAGCGCGTTTTGAAAGATAGAGGTGGCTTGTTCCGTGAAAACCGTAGCGGCGTATCTTATGTTTTGCATACCACTCTATAGGAACCGCATACATGTACGCGCTTTTGGGCATAGTCTGATGAAAAGCAGTATCGAAGATTGCAACGTGGGGAATATCGGGGAGGATTCGCTTTGCCGCTTTTATCCCCTCCAGATTCGGAGGGTTGTGCAAAGGGGCAAGCACAGAAAGCTCTTTTACCGCGTTTATCACTTCGTCATCTATGAGAACGCTTTTGGAAAAATATTCGCCGCCGTGCACCACACGGTGCGCCACCGCAGATATTATCGCATGGGAAGTGAATAGATCGAGGATTAGTTGAAGGGCATATTGATAATCCTCTATGGGGAGTTCTTTTGTGATATGAATTGTATCTGTCGTGCATGATATGGAAGACGAGTTTGTTCCGATGCGTTCCACCATACCTTTTACAATATTTTTTTTCAGTTCCCAATCATAAAGGAGATACTTTATGGAAGAGCTACCGCAGTTAAGGGCAAGAATCTTCATAAATCAGTCCGTCTTTTGAGGCGCTATCTTTATCTTTACAATGCTGCTCTCGCCGAAACGGAAAGCCATGGGGTTATTGCTGATCAAAGCTAGCAGATACTTTTCGCCGTTCTCCTCATAGGCGTATATATCTGTTATCACCGGATCAATCCCGTTGGGGGATGCGGCTTTTTTCCTCATGATCCCGTTTCTGTAACTGTATATCTCTAAGTATGAGTCTGAAAATACAAGGGTATTTACCAAAGCCCGCGTGTAAAGCTCGTTTCTGGCTATAATAAATAGCTCTCCATTGAGAACCTCAATTCTGGGAACCACATATATGGTTTTTTCCAATTTTGCTTGGGCGGAAGCGCCGTTCGCCGTAGGAATAGGGGATGACGAAGGGGTGGACGAAGAGACGGTAAGGGTTAAAAACGTATCGCCAAAATATCCTGGAACGCTATATTCCACCCCTTTGAATGTGGAGAAGGAGAGCTTGGAACCTTTGGCGACATTGATAAAAATATCATCCTCCTGTTTAAGGATGGAAAAACCAAAGAGGCGTTTGCCGAGAGTGCCCGCCAAGGGTTCTCCAGGTTGATATTCTCCCTCATCGTAAAAGAATTCATATATCTCCCCCGCATAGTCGCCGTTTGAGGCGATTTTCTGCACATATAAATGCCTCTCCCCGCCGATATTAACGCTCCTAAAGAGCCAAGGAAGGTTTTCGTCCGCTTTCTCAAAAGCTCCGTCTCTATATCTATATATCAGAGAACGAATTTCGCGGCTTCTGTAAAGCTGTGTTACAAATATCTCCGAAATCCCGTCTCTGTCCAGGTCAGCCACCTCTACCGTTAAAAGTTTGGAGAAACCATCATCAATCTCTTTAACCGTCGTAAAATTATCCGGTTCCAAGAGATATATCTCGTCATCGGTGATACCCACCACATATTTTTTTTCTTCATCCGTAACTTTTCCATAGGCTATAGAGTGAAAACGTCCCCCGCTTAAGGTCTTGCGGTACAGGGTTTCCAAAACAAAAGCGTATTGAACAGTCTGCATATTGCCGGAAAAGAGAACGGCGCTCCCAGCTTCCAGAGAATAAACAAGGTTATCCTCAATCCGGCTGATTTTAAAGGTGTTTACGCCCTTTCCTTTCTTCTCTTCTTTCAAAACTTGACTTGCCGACAGAAGGTTCTTTAACACTGCTTCTTCCGCATCGGAAAGCCCTGAAAGGGAGAGCGAAACAGGGAGCGGGAGAGGAAGCACTACAGAATCCCCTATATTCGGCGGAGTTTCACCGCTGAACTTTGTATCGGAATATAGCTCAAAAACTTTTGTAAGGGTGAGAGTTCCGCCTTTTTTCTGTTTTTTCCCCAAGACTATACCGGTGACAGGGTGGATTATATCTTCACTGCCTTGCATGAGGTCAAAAACCAAACCAACCGCCGGCTTTTTATCAGCCCCTATATCTATGGATACGGTATTGCCGTCAACGGCGACTACAATCCCTTTCAGATCCGCCGCCCATTCTTCCGCAGCTAGGAAAACATCTTCCGTCCCTGTATCCGCAAAGGCGGGGGAAACCATTAAAAAGAGAAAAAAGAGTGCTTTTCTTAGCTTCATAACCTTTCCCCTAAAGGATATAGCTGCTCAGATCCTTGTTTTTTACGATCTGATCCAGCTTAGAGTAAACATAGGCTCTGTTTACTTCAATCACTCCCTCCACATTCTCCGGAGCGTCAAAGGAAATCTGCTCCAAAACTTTTTCAAGAAGGGTGTGTAGCCGTCTTGCCCCGATATTTTCCACATTTTCATTCATTTCGTAGGCAATCTGCGCAATGGCGTCCACCCCATCCGGAGTGAAGGAGATGTCAACCCCGTCTTGCTCAAGGAGCGCTCTATACTGCTTTGTAAGCGAATTCTTAGGTTCCTGAAGGATTCTTATAAAATCCTCTTTTGTAAGGTTGTCAAGCTCTACTCTTATGGGAAAACGCCCCTGAAGCTCCGGGAGGAGATCGGAAGGCTTAACTGCTGAAAATGCCCCGGCAGCTATAAAAAGGATATGATCCGTTTTGACCATACCATATTTTGTAATAACTGTAGAACCTTCCACTATCGGGAGGAGATCCCGCTGAACCCCTTCTCTGGACACGTCCCCGCCCCAATTTGATTTATCGCTGCGGCATATCTTGTCTATTTCGTCAAGGAATATGATCCCCGATTGCTCCGCTCTCTTTAAAGCTATGGAGCGCACTTCATCAATATCCACGTGTTTGGCGGTTTCCTGCTGTTCTATTATGGGGCGCGCCTCTTTTATAGTCAGCTTTTTGGTCTTTTTCTTTCCAGGAAAGAAGTTTTTCATAGCATCCTGAAGGTTAAGCCCCATCTCTTCAAGCCCCATGTTGGAAAAAACCTCTATTTGCGGACCTGAATCCTCCACCTGAAGTTCCACCTCCCGGTCATCCAGCTTCCCTTTTCTAAGGGATACCCGCAATTTTTCCATAGTTTGAGGCCGTTCTTCCCCGCCGGGTAAAAGGAGGCTTAATATCCGCTCCTCTACCTTATCTTTCACCGTATCCGCAACCGCTTCCTTTATTTCAGTGCGCACCATAGATACGGAAATCTCTATAAGATCACGAATCATGGATTCCACATCTCTGCCGACATAGCCGACTTCGGTGAATTTGCTTGCCTCCACCTTAATAAAAGGGGATTTGGTCAGTTTTGCAAGACGGCGCGCCACCTCAGTTTTACCAACACCGGTAGCGCCGATCATGATGATATTTTTAGGGGTAACGTCCTCTTGAAGGCTTTCCGGCAGCTGCAATCTGCGCCACCTGTTGCGCAGGGAGATTGCCACCGCTTTTTTTGCCCCCGCCTGGCCGACTATATATTTGTCCAGCTCCGCCACAGTTTCCAACGGAGTTAGGCTTATTGCCTCGCTTAGATTTGATGCCAATGTTATAGCTCCTCCACGATAATATTGTGATTTGTATATATACAGATATCTGCCGCGACTGACAAGGCTTTTTCTGCAATTTCCTTAGCAGACATAGTTGTGGCATCAAGCATGGCTTTTGCCGCCGCCGTTGCGTAAGAACCGCCGGAACCGATCCCCACTACCCCTGTCTCTGATTCAATTACGTCTCCGCCACCGGAAAGGGTGAATATATGCTCATTATCCGCCACGATCATCAAGGCTTCAAGACGGCGGAGATACCTGTCTGTGCGCCAATCTTTGGCAAATTCTACCACCGCTCTGTAAAGGCTTGAACCATGCTCAGAGAGCTTTTGTTCAAAACGCTCCATTAGGGCGAAAGCATCGGCGGCGCTGCCTGCAAACCCGGAAAGGATCTTCCCGCCCGCAAGTTTTCTTACCTTCCTGGCATTTCCTTTGGCAACGGTGGCGCCCATTGTAACCTGACCGTCCGCCGCCATAGCGGTTTTCCCGTCTCTTTTAACGGCAACAACTGTTGTGGAACGCACTTTATTACTCTTCATAATAAACCTCATAATATAATTGGGACATTAGAAAGGTATAAGCCTTGTTTGGCGGCAGTTCATTCCTTATCCACCTCAAAAGAGTCGACCGCCTGTGAAACATCGTTCAAGATATTGCGCTTTCGCTGTTTAACTATGGAATATAAGCCTCTCATAAGTAATGTAGTATATTTTTTATAAAAATGGTAACTAAATTTTATGAATCTCCGTGGCGGCAACGCGGCGTTGCATATTTCAGTCTCGCGGAATATAGACGAGGCGGCTTAAAATTCCCTTCACCCTCAAACTTTTTGCGTTTATGCAAAAAGTTGGCGCCCCGCAGAGGAAATTTCTTTAAAATAGTCTGATTCTAAACTGAATTAACTCTTTACAAATTTAGATAAGTAAATATAAGTTTCTTGTGGTCTGACAAGATGGCGGCGGATGCTTTTCCCGTACTGTAGTTTGGTTTAGGGTCTGAAGAAGAGTAAAACTGTATCTTAGGACAATATTTAGCTTGATATACTCTTGGTATTTTGTTAGTATGGCGGAGGCGGAGAAGGTGCGTGTTGCAGCTCTGCTTTGCTTTTAGTTCAGGCTTTGGGAGGCATGCATGAAGGTTTTAACTATGACGGATCTCCCCCTACCTCTAGTATGCAGGGGGAAAGTGCGTGATCTGTATGATTATGGGGATAAATTGCTCATAGTCGCTACAGACAGAGTTTCAGCATTTGATGTCATATTGAATGAACCGATCCCTTTTAAGGGGAGCGTATTGACTCAACTTTCAAAGTTCTGGTTTGAAAAAACTTATAAAATTGCCAGGAATCACTTTATAACCACAGATCTTAGCAGTCTGCCTCCAGAGATAAGGAGTGTGTGCGAGGGGCGCGCCATGCTTGTGCACAGGGCAACTCCGCTCCCGGTGGAGTGCATTGTACGGGGATATATAACGGGCTCAGCCCTAAAGGAGTATAAAAGAAGCGGCGAGGTCTGCGGGATTAAGTTAAAAGAAGGTCTTGCCGAATCTGAAAGATTGCCGGAACCCATATTTACCCCCACCACTAAGGCGGAACTTGGCAAACACGACCAGAATATGACGCTTGACGAGGTTAAAGATTTAATAGGCGAAGAGATGGCGGAAGAAGTGCACCAACGCTCTCTGGCCTTGTATTCCTTTGCTCAGGAATATGCCGTGAAAAGAGGGATTATCATTGCTGACACAAAATTTGAATTTGGGCTTGTCAATGGGAAACTTACTCTTATAGACGAGGTTCTGACGCCAGATTCAAGCCGCTTCTGGAGCAGGGATGACTACAGATCAGGCTATGAACAGGCAAGTTTTGACAAACAGCTTATACGCAACTATCTTGAACGGGTTAAGTGGAACAAAATTCCGCCGCCGCCGCGCCTTCCTCAAGAAGTTGTTTCGCAAACATCTGCAAAATACACCGAGATAATGAATATCTTAATAACTTAGGGGAAACTATGAGCGACATACGCGTCCGTTTTGCGCCAAGCCCCACAGGCCATATCCATGTGGGGAATGTGCGCACCGCTTTATTTAACTATCTGTTCGCAAGGAATAAAAATGGGGTTTTTGTTTTAAGGATTGAGGATACCGATCTTGAACGCTCAACCGGTGAGAGTGAGAAACTTATATATGATGATCTGCGCTGGTTAGGGCTCAATTGGGATGAAGGGGAGGGGATAGGCGGCGGCTACGGTCCCTATACGCAAACCGCAAGGGCGGACACCTATAGAAAAGCGGCGGAACAGCTATTGGCAAACGGGGATGCCTATTACTGCTTCTGTTCTGAAGATGAGTTGGAGGCTGCACGGGAAGCCGCCTTAAAGAGCGGCAACCCTCCATTATATAACGGCAAATGCCACAATCTTCCGCTGTCAGACGCGCTGAAACGAATAGAAAACGGAGAAAAACCGTCTCTTCGTTTTAAGGCTTTGCGGCAGGATGTGATTGTAAATGACATTATACACGGAAGCATCACATTCCCAACGGACAGTTTTGGAGATTTTATCATTGTCCGCCCCAACGGAGTGCCCATATACAATTTCGCGGTGGTGGTGGATGATGCCCTTATGAACATTACCCATGTGATAAGGGGGGATGACCACCTCTCAAATACCCCCAAACAAGCCCTTATCTTTCAAGCGTTAGGGTATGCGCCGCCAGTATTTGCCCATATTCCTATGATTTTAGGACCCGACCGCTCAAAACTTTCCAAACGGCACGGCAACACAAGCGTTGAACAGTTTCGCAGCGACGGCTATCTGCCGGAAGCGCTTGTCAACTATCTGGCGCTCTTGTCTTGGTCCAGCCCAGATGAGGAGGAGATCTTTTCCGTAAAAGAGCTGACGGAAAGATTTTCGTTGGACAGAGTCTCTAAAAGTGCTGCCGTATTTGACTTTGATAAACTTAAATGGATGAACGGTTTATATATCCGCAAAAGAGATATCTCCGAGATAACGGCGCTTGCCGTTCCTTACCTTGCAAAAGCGGGATATATTGATCCTGACAGGGCAGATTTTGACATGGCTAGGCTCACTTCAATAATTGCCTCCTTGAGAGACAGTTTAAATATTATATCAGATATAACCCGCGCTGCAGAGGTTTATTTCAATCCTCCCCAAACTTTAGATGAAGAAAGCCGCGATATTCTGACGCTTCCCACCACAAAAGTGGTTTTGGAGGGTTTTCAGGCGGAGCTTAATAATGCCGCCTCCGAGTATCTAACTCCTGATGAGTATAAAGCGGCGATGAAAAGCATCCAGAAATCAACAGGCACAAAGGGGAAACCGCTTTATATGGCGGTGCGGGTAGGGGTAACCCGCCGCACAAAGGGACCGGAGCTTGATCAGTTTATTCCGCTAATGCCGGTTGGAATTCTGAAAGAACGGCTTGAAAAGGTGTTAAAGGAAGCGTAAAGGACGGGATAATCGGCAAAAGCCTTTATATCTTTCGGGAGAAGTGCACATATTTGGGGCATCGAACCTAAACTCCTGATCACGGTTGGTTAAATAAACATATGTTATCCGCTCCGTTGATTTTGCTCCGTCTTTACAGATACCTATGATCGCCTTATCGGATAGTCCAATCGTTTGCTGTTTTATGATAAGCATAAATACAAAAGTTGGAATTAGTGCTTCCGCCGATTTTTTGAAACTATTCCCCTTTTTCTTTCTATTTCCGTCTCCGCCGCTTTTAGGTCACTAAGATTCAGATTCTCTTTTGCAACAAAGTTTTCAAGGATGGCAAGCCTTTTGGATTCAATATGCAAAATCTGTGCGCTTAACGAATTTTGGGTAACGGCTCTCTTTATAATTAATTTCTCCCTTATATATTCTATTGTCACGCGATTTGCCAGCCGCAGAAAGAACTCGTAGTCCTCCAGAGAACGCAAACTTTCATCAAAACCTCCTAAGTCATAAAAAAGTTTTCTCTCTATCATAAAAGAAGACGGACTTATGCGGCATTTATCAAAGATTTTTGAGAGGATATTGCCGCCATAGCGGGCGTGTTTGGGGCTCTGATTTATAAATCTGTCCCTCTTAAACCAATGCTCGTTTGTATGGGATGCCATAATCCCGCCACTCATAGCCGCCAATTGACGGGATAGCTTATGGGGGAGGAAAAGATCATCTGAATCAAGAAAGGCTATGTAATCCCCCTTCGCTTTCTCCGCGCCGATATTTCTTGCACGGGAAACCCCGCTGTTCTCTTTCAGCGGGATAAGGGTGATAAGCGGGAGATACGGGACAAGTGGGTTAAAAATATCAGATGCATCGTCTACAACAATAATTTCAATCTTACCGCCGCAATTGATCTGGCGCAGAACGGATTCCACGGCATCTTTAATTTCCAGAAAACGGTTGTAAACTGGTATCACCACTGAAACAACGGGGCTTTTCATTGCCAATGCCCTAAAAAACTTACATTTTCTGCGGTTTTACGAAGTTATTTTAGCTTTTGAAGCTCTTGATGTTCTTCTGGAGAGAATATTTTTAATATATCCAAGAGAATAATCATCCCTTTTGGGGTTCGCGCAACCCCTTCCACATAGTGCTGCGCAGCGGAGAGAGAAACACCCGGAGCCTCACCAATGATACTTACGGGGAGATCCATTACTTCCTCCACTTTATCTACTATAAAACCAAGACGGCGATCGTCCACTTTCATCACCACAACACGGGTATTTCCGCTGTGGGGAGCAGGGGTAATATGCAAACGTTTGCGGAGATCCACAACGGGGATAATGCGCCCGCGCAGATTTATTATCCCCTCCACAAAAGAAGGTGCCCTAGGAACTGGGGTTATATCAAGCATACGTATTATCTCCTCAACCCCCATAATATCAAGGCCGTAATGACCGTCTCCCAGAATAAAACCAACAATCTGAATTGTCTCCGACATTTGCCCTCCGGACAGAGATATAACTCCTCCATCTCAAAGAGTATAACATAATCTAAGGTTTTTTCAATACAGTGACGCCTAATTTTTTACTTCTTATAATTATAGAAGATTCGCCGGTTTTGCAGTTCACTGACCGTAAAGGCATTCTGAATTAAATACAAATTACGATAAATAGAAGTTGAAAGGCTTAAACTCTATGATCTATATGTTCTAAGCGTTAACCGCCTGCGAAACTGGGGAAATCCGTAATTAACTAAATTTAACCTTGAAGGAATTAAAAAACTAATATAAAATTGTTTTATTGAATTATTGGAGGGGCGTATGAACGTTGCCAAACTTACCGAAGAACAGATTAAAGCCGCCTTCCGTGCGGAAGTATTGGAACGGGCGGAGGGCAGCATTGGGCAGTTTCAGGATTGCACAGTAAAAGGAGGAGATCTGTTCGGAAAGATTACAGGCAACCATGGTTCATACAGTGTGTCGCTTTACACCTCCAAAACGCCGCTCTCTTTTTCCTGCACCTGCAGGAGCGGTTCAGAAGGGTGCAAACACGCTGCGGCTCTTGGTCTCACATTTATATATTCCCCATGGCTTTTTACTTGTGCTGAAAAGATAGACCGGGCGGAGCTTACCTCTGTTGAGGATATTCATTTTTATATCTCTGTCACCCCGCTTAAACAGATTATAGACGAGCTTAGGTCAGCGGGCATTGGGCTTGCAAAACTATCAGAGCTTACAAAGCTTTCATCCCAACAGATTTCGGCGGCAGTGCGCTCCTCCGAGAAGGGGCTTGCCGGTTCTTCCGGCGATCTCTTAAAACTCGCATCTTTATACGTGCTAGAACATCAAGCCAGATACCGGAAGTGACTGCAAAGATAGTCTCAAATAAGCTCTACGGCTCCCCCGGTTTTGAACGCTACGGTTTTCTCTCCCTCTATGCTCCAGATATATCTGAAACTTTTAAGCCTGGTCAATTTGTGATGATCTCTGCGGGTGAAACATGGGAACCGCTTTTACGCCGTCCTTTTTCTCCCTACGGGGTTGACAATTCCCAGATACATATACTCTATCAGGCGGTGGGCAGGGGCACCCGCCTTTTACAGCATCAGCAGAACACCCTCTCCGTTTCCCTCCCGCTAGGCAGCAGCTTCTCCGTTACCAGAGGGCGCAAAGCCGCTCTGGTAGCGGGCGGGGTTGGGCTCGCCCCCATCCGTTTTTTGGCGGATGCGTTAAAAGACAGCGGAATTGTTTTATACTACGGGGCAAATAAAGAAGATGATCTGTTTTATCCGTTCCTGACGGAAGATGTAAAATATAGACGCGTTGTCTGCACTGCAGACGGTTCTTTCGGTACCGCCGGCTTTGTAACTGACGCTTTTCAGAGAGACGCCGGCAACTTTAACTATGTATATTGCTGTGGACCTAAGGCAATGACGGATAAGGTAACGGCGATCTGCCGACAGCGCGGCATCCCGCTGGAGATATCTGTTGAAGAAGTGATGGCCTGCGGTGTGGGGGTTTGCGGCGGGTGCCTGATAGACATTCCGGCAAACCCTGCTAAAAGCGCCAAAAAAGTGCGGTGCTGCACGGAAGGACCGGTGTTTAAGATAGCTCCGCAGTGAGAAAGTATCCGCTTTCTAAGCTCCTTCCAGATTTTCTTGCTGTATTCTGTATAGGCGGGCGAATAAGCCGTTTTTGGCAAGGAGTTCACTCCCGGAACCTTCTTCAGCAACATTTCCGTCTTCTAAAACAACGATCTTATCCGCCCCGATAACAGTGCGGAGGCGGTGGGCTATGACTATCACAGTTTTATTGCGCACAAGCTCTGAAATTGCCTGCTGTATCTGCGTTTCATTTTCTGGATCCAAGGAGGCTGTAGCCTCGTCCAGAAGAACAATCGGAGCGTCTTTCAGCAGAGCACGGGCTATGGATATACGCTGACACTCCCCTCCCGACAGGGTGGAGCCGTTTTCACCAATTATGGTATTGTAGCCGTCTGGGAGCTCCCTTATAAAATCATCGCAGCGCGCCCGACGGGCGGCATCATAGACCTCTTCATCAGCAGCGCTTTTCCTTCCGATACGGATATTGTGCATCACACTATCATTGAAGAGAACCACATCTTGAAAAACAAAGCTCATATATTTTAAGAGCGTTTCCGAATCAACCGTTCTGATATCCGTTCCCCCAATCGTGATTTCGCCGCTTTTTAGATCCCAGAAGCGGGCTATAAGCCTTGCGATTGTGCTTTTACCGCTCCCCGAAGGACCGACCAGAGCCGTCACGCTATTTTGAGGAAACTCTATATTTATACCTCTGATTACATCTCTTTCATTGTAGGCAAAAGCGGCATTTTTCACAGAGATATTGAAATTTTTAAAATCAACTTCAATCTCTCCCTCCATAATAGGTTCTCTCCTGAGAGCCTGCATACGTTTAGTGGAAACGAGCATATATAAAAACTCCGGCAGCAGGGTTAAAATAATGATAAGAGGTGAGTAGATCTTCGCGCTTATCATCACAAATACCAAAAACTTTATGGGCTCCACCCGCCCTTGTGTAATTAAGAAAACCCCTATAAGCACCACAAGGGCGCTCCCAACCTGAAGGATCATCATGGCAAGGGTTATAAATATTGCGGCAATCCCTTCAAATTTTATGGCCTGACGCATCATAGCCTTAAGAGAGGCATCCAGAGCAGTGAATTTTTCACCCGACAATCCAAACGCCTTAATCACTTTAATCCCTTCCAGATATTCCTGAACCTGATCCGCTACCCTTAACTTTGCCTGAACATGCCGCTCGCCTAATGCGGTTTGGAGTTTTCTTGAGAAAAATATCAGAGCGAAAGAGATTGGGAGAGCCGCAAACATCGCAAGAGAAAGCCGCCAATCATATAGGGCAAGCAGAGTGCAGGTTATTATAACCGTAATGATTCCTGCAAAAAGAGCCGGCACAACGTGGCTCATACTATGCTCAACAGAGGTGCAATCCGCCATAATATTTGCGGTAAGCTCTGAGAGGTCTTTATTGTTGAAGAAGCTAAGGGGAAGCTTGCGAATACGCTCCGCCACCTCAAGGCGGATTTTAGCTGCTTCACTGTAAGCGGTTGTAAAGGTTTTGCGGTATTCGTTCCGATATGCAAAAAAATAGAGGGCAGCTGCCGCTGCTCCGGCCCCCAAAAAAAGCCAGAGTTTTGCCGTATTAAGAGGCGCGCCGCCCGTCAGCGGTTCAAGCAGGGTGATGATAGCCTGCATTATGATAACACACGCTATAAGAAGCGATAGGTTTGAAAACTCGCAAGCCGCAAGACCCTTCTTAAAGTCGGCATAACCGCTATCCGTTAAACCGAGCGCTTTTTTAATATTAAACATGAGC
>JAITJJ010000151.1 GCA_031278965.1 Deferribacteraceae bacterium | reverse complement strand
AAAAGCATATAAAGAGGCGGATCGCAAACGGAGAGTATAAAACCGCACAGTAACTGAAATGGGGATTTCTTGGTTCTTTTTATAAGTTCGCGCCTAAAGTAAGGCGGAATCCATACTGTTGTTTTTTTAGCTGCACGGATTCCGCCCAATTTATATTTGAGAGAAGCTATTCGCAGAGAGCATCAAGCCTGTCGTCCAGCCACCCTTTAATCTCCTCCACCGAAGAATTGGTTCTAACCCCGGTGGGGTACCAAGTTGTGTAATTAGGGTCTGTAAACATAGTATTAAAATCCACGCTTCCATACCTAAAGTGGAAGTGTTCCGGAGTGTTATAGGAATCCTTCTCAAACTCGCGAATGAGGAGGTGTTTATAAGCATCATCCCTATCTTCCGCAACAAAAGCATACCAGATGTCATTATATAATCCGTCATACTTTCCGTCATACTTGTAGTAAATGTTTATGGAGGGTTGCCCGGTTGCATTAAGATCATATATGCGGACAACGCCTTCGGATATGCTGAGGGAAGCTATGGATGCGGTTGGCTTTGTGTCGTACATCGGTTTAAGTTTATCCTCAAAATCTTTCACATTGTCGCATTGGGGATAGGTGTTACCGGCACCATAAGTAAATCCATTTAGGTATTCATAGTAAATGTTGCTGACCTCCCAATTCCCTCCGCTATCCCACAGATATTTCAGGTTGATGGTCCAGTCCCCTTCCCACTCCGACAGGGATTTAGTGCCGCCGTTTACCCAGAAAGCCATCCCTATAAGCCCCTCATTTGTAAGTTGGGTTGCCACGCTTGCATCTGTAGTATCTCCGGAAAAAACCGTCCCATACCACACGGCATTATTTAAGAGATTGTCAAAACCTGTGTCCCCATAGCGGAAGTGCCAGTGGAGAGGAGTATCATCGCTGTGTTGTTCGGGCGGGAGCAAGATTAAATATTTTTTGTTTCCCGCTGCGGCATCCGAACTTTCAAAGGCATACCAGGCCTCTTCCCCTTCTCCGAACTTCCCGGAAAAATCATAATTTACCGTAAGAGAGTTTGCGCCGGCGGTGTAAGTAATAGCGCTGCCTGAAATTTCCATTTTATCAAAGTCAATTCCAATCATTTTTTCATAGCTGGCGTTTAAGAAATTTGAAGTCACGCCGTTTGCGGAGGCGGCGGCGTCAATGGCGGTTTTTACGTCAGTATGTGAAAGCCATGCGGTGGCAGCGGGCCATGTTCCCGACCACTCCGACAGGGTTTGCGGCGCATTGTTGTCATCATCATCACTTGAGCACCCGTAGCCTATAAAAACCGTAAGGCTTAAGAGCATAAGCATTAAGAACATTTTATTCATATAAATCCTCCAAAAAAATCCTCCCAAAATAGTTAGGCAGGCATATTATATATAATATAGCACAATAAAATTAAAAAACAATAATAAAGTTATATTTATTTAATTTAATAAGAAATTTCCCCCACGGCGCTGCAGCCTTATATCCCCTGTTTTTATTGACAATTAAGGCGGAAATGCCTATACTTGCAAAGCGATAAGTTATGCCTATAAATTGCAAGCGGGGGCTTTTGCCAAAGTGACGGATTTCATGGAGATTGCCATAGAAGAGGCAAAGGCGGCTTCCGCCGAAGGCGAGGTGCCAGTGGGGGCGGTGATTGTGTTAAACGGAAAACTCCTATCTGCGGCTCACAATATGCGACAGGCGCGCAAGACCGCTACAGCCCATGCGGAGATCATCGCCATAGATAAGGCGTGCGCCCTCTTGGGGGATTGGCGGCTTGACGAATGCGATATTTACGTTACGGTTGAACCGTGCTTCATGTGTGCGGGGGCAATTCTCTCCGCCCGTATAAAAAAGGTATATTTCGGAGCTCCGGAGCCGAAATTCGGGGCGCTTGTAAGCAACGCCTCCATATTCTCCGTCCCAACCCTTAACCATCACCCGGAGATTGAATACGGTTTTCATAGAGAAGAGATAGCGCGGTTGATGAAAAAATTCTTTCGGGACAGAAGGTAACCGCCCTCTTTTTTTCTAAAGTTTTTCTTGAACCCTGCCGATAATACGGTTAAGCTATCCAACAAGGAGGCACAGTATGGGTGTGATAAGAGCGGGGGGGTTGGCTTCAGGGCTTGATACCAATACGATTATAGACGAGCTTGTTAAAACTGCAAAAGAGCCTGTCACCCGTTTGGAGAACAGTCTCCACCTGAAAGAGCTTGAAAAAACGGTATATAACAACGTTAACGAGCAGTTAAACGACCTCAGAACCGCGCTGTTCAATCTGCGCCTTGAGAGCGTTTTTAAGGCAAAAAGTATACTTTCATCCTCCCCGCATGTAGCGAGCGCCACAGTAACCAATGACGCAAAGGTTGGAAGCCATGTGGTGGAGGTGCTTCAGACCGCCCAAAAAGCCTACATGTCAAGCCGCTATACAAGCACCCGCCTAAATATTGCCGGGGGCGGCGTTACAACGCTGGATCAAACATACCGAATCCCCCACGTCTTGGATCAACTTGAAGGAACCCATACCACCAATATCACCGCAAATGCCTCATCTTCTGTCTCAATAAATGTCGGCGGAGTAGTCACAACTCTGAGCACAGCGGTAACCCTCTTTGAGCCCCATGAAGGCACATCTTATAAAAAATATTCCGCAGCGGGGGTTGTTGACCCTTTAGTGGTTGACCATAACGGGGAGATAGTATCCACCCCTGCTGCAGGAGAAAAGATCCAGCTTACGGTAGATATAAACGGCACTGCCGTCACCTTAGACGAGCTGACCGTTACCGTTACAGTCAGCACTTCCTCCCCTCCTGCCCCTATGATCACCGTTTCAGACGGATCGGGAATAACTCTTACGGCAGACGGATATAACGATATAAATACCTTGATGTCGCTTATGGAACAGGCGGTGAATATCCAACTGAACGAAAAGTTGGGAACGGATACCGTTCAATACCTCACCTTTCGGGCGGATTTTGAATACGCTTCCGGCTCTCCCGGCACATGGGATTGGCGCGTAGCGGCATATAACATCTCAACGGAAGATATATCTCTTGTATCCGCTTCCGGAAGCGGCGCCTCCCTCTTCGGGGTTGATACGGGGTTTACTTCGGAGACAACCGCCACTATAGCCAAATACCATGTGGCCGACAGCGACGCAAAGCTGCAAACCCTCCTTTCAGGATATTCCTCTGGCGTTATATACGGCGTTATGACAGGGTTCTCCGCTATTCAGAGCGGTTTGTTTCAGATAGTGCAAGATGCCTCTATGAATGTCCGCACCCCCACAAAAACCTCTCTGCTTGGAGATGTGGCGGGAACGGATATCTATACAAACAGCAACCAGCCTTTAAGCGGCGGGGCAAGCGGGCTCTCCTACTCCAATTTATCCGCCGTAGCAGGCACATTTACCATAAACGGGGTGGAGATAACCATTGATTCCGCTGATCGGAACGTGAACGAGATAATGGCGATAGTCAACTCCTCCGGTGCGGGAGTGGTAATGCAGCTTGACTCTGCTACAAACCGCTTCCTCCTTACATCCAATGAAACGGGATATTCCACTATCTCCACCGGCGCCACCGGGGATACGAGCAAGTTTTTTGAAATCTTTAAGGTGTCGGTTGGCTATGGCGCAACGGAATACCCAGGCAACACCGCGGGCAATATTGACGCGGATACCGTCCTTTCAGAAGCGCCGTTTACCAACAGTATAGCAAGCGGAATATTCTCCATAAACGGGGTTCCCATATATGTGAATGCGGAGACAGACACCATAAACGATATTGTCAGAAAGGTTAACAACTCCGGCGCAGGGGTTACCCTCTCCTATGACGCCACGCGGGACAAATTCCTCATTACATCAAAAGACGCAAATCCCATAGTTTTCGGAAGTTACATAGATACATCCAACATTCTTGAGGTTATGGGGCTTACTTATAACACCCTCAAACCCGTCGTTCAGGGCACCGCAGGCACGGACGCCATAGTTAAAATTGACGGGCAGACGTACCGCCGCAACGATAACGAGATAAAAGACGTTATAGAGGGAGTGACCTTAAAAATAAGCTCCGCAGGCACTACAGTTATTGACATATCCTCCGATACCTCAAAGGCGGTAGAAGCAATAGCGGCTTTCGTTAAGATTTATAACAACATGATAGATACGCTGAAACTGGAGGCGATCTCTGAGGACGACAGGGACAACAAGATGACCGCCCTCACTGAGGACGACAAGGCTGATATGAGCGAAGATGATATAGAAAAATATATGAAGGAGTATGACGAGTTGCACTCCAGAGATATTATCCTGAAGAGCAGGGCGATAAAAGACCTTATGAAAAATCTAAGGATAAATGCGCTTGGCATCTTTATAGACACCCAGAGCAAATTTAAGTCTTTACGGGAAACAGGAATTAACGTGGTTGGGGAAGGGGATTACACCCTCACCCAATACGGTTTTCTTATCACAGAATCCACAGAACTTAGCGATATAATCTCAGCCATCGGAAACAATACGGAACTTATGGCAAATCTTAGGGATTATGCGGACGATCTCTATCTATTCTTCGCCCAAACCAAAGAGGAAAGCTATGTTGACAGCAATGGAGCTACTCAAACCCGCACTATCTACAAAGGATGGACAAGAAATTATGAGGAGCTTGTGCGAAACTATCAGGATGTTCAAGGCGCCATAGGGGTTAAAATCAGAGCGGACAGCGCCATTGAAACAGATATGCAGCGGATAAAAAAGGATATAGAGGTAAAGCAGAGGAGGGCGGAGGATTATCTGGAACTTCTCTGGAGGCAATTTTCAGCAATGGAAACAAAGGTTGCCGCCATAAACAGCCAATCAACCTATATAGAACAGCTTGCGGCGAGTGCTCTAAACAAATCATCAAACAATTAATAAGGAGGGATAATGGCAAATGCTTATCAGAATTATTTAAGGCAGGAGATTGAAGGGGCCAGTCAGACAAAAATTGTCGTTTTGCTGTATGAAGCGGCGATTAAATTTATGCGGAACTCCGTAAGATCCATTGAGGATAAAAATATTGAGGATACCCATAATAACCTGGTTAGGGCTCAGAATATAATATACGAGCTTATGTCCACCCTAAATAAGGATGACGGGGGGAGTATCGCCGAAGAGCTTATGAAGTTATATGAATATATGCTATGGCAGTTGGAAGAAGCAAACACTGCAAAGGACACAGCCGCGGTGCACAATGTCATTAAAATTATCACTCCATTGAAAGACGCTTGGAAAGAGGTGGCGGCAAGGGAAAGCGAACCCAAAAAAGAACTTGAAACAAAGCCGATAAATTTAACAGGGTAAGGCATCCCGGAACCATTAAATATATCGTTAAAGGCATTTCCGTTTTTTCCCAGACGGATTAACTTTTCCCTCTTTCAGAATACCCGCTTATAATCCCGCCTGCTTTTTTACTTCTTCCAAAAAGTTATCCTGCCGTTTTTCAAGCCCTTCTCCAAGCTGAAAACGGACAAAGCGGCGAACTTTTATATTTTCCCCGATCTTTGCAATCTTTTCAGCTATATACCCTTCAATAGTCATATCCGGATTTTTTACAAAAGGCTGGGTGAGTAAACATATGCTATCCGTAAACTTTTTAAGCTGCCCTTCCACTATGCGGGGGATAATATTATCAGGTTTCCCCTCTTCTATGGCTTTGGCGGTATATATCTCTTTCTCCTTCTCTATGACGGAGGCTTCTATCTCCTCTTTGGAGACATATTTCGGCTGTGAAGCGCAGATATGAAGGGCAAGATCATTGCAGAGGCTCTTAAATTCATCTGTGCGGGCAACAAAGTCTGTTTCGCAATTTACTTCCACCAATACCCCTACCTTTCCGCCGGCATGGATATAGGAGTGAACCATTCCTTCCGCCGCAATCCGTGTTGCTTTTTTCGCGGCATCGGCAAGCCCTTTGGTTCTAAGGTAATCCACAGCCTTTTCCAATGAGCCGCCGGTTTCTGCAAGGGCGCGCTTACAGTCCATCATCCCCGCCCCGGTCTTTTCAC
>JAITJJ010000124.1 GCA_031278965.1 Deferribacteraceae bacterium | reverse complement strand
GATCGCCGAGATGGAAAAGGGCGAACTGCCTTGGGAAAAAAATTGGATAAAAATTCGTCCGGAAAATGCAACCACCGGGAAACGCTACAACGGGATGAATCTCATAACTCTCACGCATTATGCCAATAAAGCAGGATACACCGACCCCCGTTGGTGCACATTCAAACAGGCGAAGGATGCCGGTTGGTCTGTCAAGGGCGGAGAAAAGGCAACGTTCATAGAGTATTGGGATTGGTATAAGAAAATCCCGGCGCTTGACAGTAATGGCAAGCAGCTTGTAGACGAGAATGGCAAGAAAGTCTTTGACCTTCAGGAGCGGGAACGCCCAATCTGCGTTTCTCATGCTGTATTCAACGCCGCCCAGATAGATGGGATTCCGCCTTATGAAAAGCAGGTCGGCAATAAATGGAACTCTGTTGAGACGGCGGAAAACATCCTGACAAACTCCGGTGCGGTAATAGAGCACAAGCAATCAGACCGCGCCTTTTACCGTCCAAGCACCGATTCAATAGTGCTGCCCCTCAGAGAACAATTCAAGTCCACAGAAGGGTATTACGGCACCGCTCTTCACGAGCTTTCCCATTGGACTGGCCACCCTACAAGGTTGAACCGTGATATGACCGGAGAGTTCGGCTCTCCGGAATACGCCAAAGAAGAGCTTAGGGCGGAGCTTTCAAGTGCATTTCTCAACTCCGAATTGGGGATAAGGAAGGAGTTCAGTCATAGCGCCGCCTATCTCCAGAGTTGGATACAGGCTCTTAAGAACGATAAAGATGAGATATACAGAGCCGCCGGCGCCGCTGAAAAGATAACGAACTATATTTTGGAATTCGCCAAAGAGAAGGAACTTACGCAGAAAATAGAAGGAGGTAAAACTATGGATGTGAAGGTCAATGAGAATCAAGCAGAACAGGCACAATCTGACACACTGCTTGGACACCTGAAAGAGGGTGTAAAAGAGGAACTCAAGAAGGACATCTTAGCGGAGGATACCCTGCTTGGCTATGCGGCAAACAATATCAAAGACGACTTAAAGAGCTTTGCCGGCACTGAAGGAACGGAGAGCAAGAAGGTGCAGGATATAGCAGGCGGCAAGCCCGCACTGTGCGATATCCGCCTTAATGTTGCTTTTGAACAGAGCGCCTCCGCTAAAGAACTAGGGGCGAAATGGGATAAAGAGGCAAAGGCTTGGTATGCTCCGAAAGGAGAAGATTTATCAAAATTCTCCGCTTATCTCCCGCAGAGCGGTAAGATGTATGCCCTGAGAGACACCCGCATCACGGTTGACTACAACGAGAGAGCTGCCGCAAAAGAGAAAGGCGCATGGTGGGACGGCGATAATAAACAGTGGTTTATCCCTAAAGGGGAGGATGTCACCAAGTTTGAACAAAAATACTTCAAACCCGCTCCGGAGAAAGTCAAAAACATCACCAAAACATTTGAGGACTTTGCAAGAGAGAGAGGGTTAATCATCGATGGCAGGGCGGTAGGTGACGGGAGTATTCAACGGGTTCCTGTGGAAGGCGGCAAGCCCGGCTCAAAGGACGGTATGTATATCCTGCACGATGACGATAGAGGGAGAGCGGGATACGTTCAGAACTTTAAGAGCGGGGGGAAAGGCACGTTTGCAGAGCGGGGGATAGAGTTTACCCTCAGCGAAACCGATAAGGCTATCATAGCGGAAGGAAGGGAGAAGCACATAGCGGAAATCCAAGCCAAACAGGCTCTAGGCGCGAAAACAGCTACTTATCTTATAAAACACAAATTCACGGCAGCGGAAGCAAATCACCCTTACTTGCAAGCCAAGGGGATTGAACCGCACAGCGCAAGGAAAGATACCGGAGGAAAACTTATCGTGCCGTTAAAGAATATCAACGGTGAAATAAGGAGTTTTCAGGTTATAGATGATGACGGAAACAAACACTTTATGACCAATGGTCAAAAGGTCGGCTGTTTCCACCAGATTGGCGATATCAAGCCAACCTCTAAAGATATTATCATCTGCGAAGGGTTCGCTACCGGCGCAAGTCTCAATGAAGCTACTAAAATGCCTGTCCTCTGCACTATGGACTCCGGAAATCTCAAGAGTGTATCCATAGCTGTCCGGGAGAAATACGGAGATAAGGTAAATATCATTATCGCCGGGGATAACGATCACAAAACTGAAAACAATCCCGGCAAGACAGCGGCGGAAGCTGCGGCGCAAGCAGTAAACGGCAAGGCAATAACGCCTGAGTTTACTCCAAAAGAAAAAGAGCAAGGTTTGACGGATTTTAACGACCTCGCCGCAAGTAGGGGTAAAAGTGCCGTCAAAGAGCAGCTCTCAACCGCTATGAACGCCAAATCCCGGCAAGCCGAACGGGAAATGAGTTTAGCCTAATAATCCCAATTGTTATTTAAAAAGGGTTCGTCCGAACCCTTTTTAATTTCTGTCGACACTTCAAAATTGTTTCAATTCTTCCAAATAACCCAAAAATAACAGCACGGTATACATATTGCTAGTTAAGTTTAAATGGCAGCGGGAGCTGTCAAATAAACATTAAAGGAGTCTTTTATGACTACTTACAGACAAACTCTAAGTGAGTTTATCAACACGGTTTACCTCCCATACTATATGGGACGGGGTCTCAAGGGTTTTGCAACAGAGAAGGGGAGAATGGATATCATGATGGAATATCCAATAGTTGCCAAAAAATTGACGGATATCAACAAAAATGATGTGACTCTGTTCATTGCTGGCATACTAAGTGCCAGAAAAATCACAAAGGCAACATCAAATCGGTATTACGCACGGATTCATGCCATTTTTAACTTTGCCATCAACGAAGGTTATATGGACAAGAATCCATGCCAGGGCATCAGAAAGTTTAAGGAATTTTGCCGGAAACGCGCCCTTTCAGAAGAAGAAATTCGGCAGCTGCTTGACGCTTGCGCAGTTAGCAAAAGCTATTACCTTTTTGATACGGTTTGTATTGCCTTGAATACCGGTATGCGGAGAAAAGAGATATTAACCCTCAGTTCAAAGCAGATTGACTTTAAGAACCGTATTATTACCCTATATGGGGTAAAGACCAAATCCGGCTATGACAGGGAAATTCCTTTGAATGATGAGGTAATCCCGGTATTGATTAAATTGATTAAGCGGATAAACAATACCTCGTTAGACAAACTTTTTAATGTCAAATCCGTTAAAACCGCTTTCAATACGGCAGTAAAAAAAGCCGGGATTGACCCGGTGCGCTTCCACGACCTAAGAAGAACGTTTGCCACGCATCTGAGGGATGCAGGGGTTGACATTACCGTCATCTGTGAAATCCTAGGGCATTCAAGCGTTAAGGTGACAGAAAGGTATCTCTACAACAGCAGGAATACACTTCAGAACAGCATTAAAAAGATAGGCTTCAAATTAAAAAGATAAGCCTCCTGAAAAAAAAATAACAAACCGCTTGATAAATCTCTTGACTAAAAGCGGTTTGTTAGATATTAATATGTAGTTTAGGATGATCAAGGAGGTAAGGAGCTTCGTTTATGAACATTAATTATTCAAGTGCTAACTTTTGTATATCCGGACGATTAGCTCAACTGGTAGAGCAACGGCCTTACAAGCCGTAGGTCGCAGGTTCGATCCCTGCATCGTCCATTGATTTTATAAGGCTTTCGGAGATCGGAAACTTTTTTTATGTCAAAATCGGGAGAGAGAAAGGTTTTTCTCTTTTGCGTTGCCAAATAAGGGTTTTTAGGTTTTTTTGTGTAAAGTGCTTTTGAAAATGTCCCGAAAAATTTAAAAGATAAGTATATGGGATTTCAATTTTCGGTTTTTTATTGTTAAGATCCGGAGAG
>JAITJJ010000077.1 GCA_031278965.1 Deferribacteraceae bacterium | reverse complement strand
CGGAGTCTCTTTTAAATTGCCGTTATCATCTTTTTGAAGGTATCTTTTCTGTAAAACAAGCAAGGCGTTATTGTTAAGCACAACCTCACGGGCAAAGGGCTTTGAACTCATCTCTTTCTCCAAATAAAAACAGTGAATTGGTATAATAATGAAATGGCGGAAAATTTACAAGAAATTAATTATGTCTGTTGCAAAGCGGGAAAACTCCGCGGACTACCCAGTCTTTTACGGCAGAGGCTTTGCTTCCGCTATAAAATCTTCCCCTCAGAAGAGGGGAATTTTCGTTCCTTAATTAGGGGTATGCGATTAAGCATGCTTTGCGATTATTTTCCCCTTACCTCTTTTGCGGCTGCCGCCAAATTTTCCAAACTTGGGACGGTCTCTTTCTCTCCCCTTGTTTTAAGCCCGCAGTCGGGATTTACCCACAGTTTTTCCTTTGGAAGTTTTTCAAGCATCTTTAGGAGGGCGGTTTTTATCTCTTCAACGCTTGGAATCCTCGGAGAGTGTATGTCATATACCCCCGGTCCCACTTCGGTCTTAAAATTAGCCGCTTTTAGCGCATCTATGATAAGCAGATCGGAACGGGAGGCTTCAAAAGAGATAACATCCGCATCCATTGCATCAATATCAGGGATAATATCTGTGAATTCGCTGTAGCACATATGAGTATGTATCTGTGTTTCGGCTTTCACTCCGCTGTGAACCAAACGGAAGGCAGGGATCACCCAATTCAGATATTCGCTGTGCCAATCGCTCTTTCTTAAAGGCAATTTTTCCCTAAGGGCGGCTTCATCAATCTGAATAACTTTAATCCCGTTCTTTTCCAGATCCAGAACCTCTTCCCTGATGGCCAGGGCAATCTGAAGGGTGGATTCATTTAAGGGGATGTCTTCTCTGGGAAATGACCAGCTTAATATGGTAACAGGACCGGTAAGCATCCCTTTGACAGGTTTATTGGTGAGGCTTTGGGCATAAACTGAATAACCGACCGTAATTGGGCGGGTGCGGGAGATATCTCCCCATATGATGGGGGGTTTTACGCAGCGGGTGCCGTAGGACTGAACCCACGCTTTTTTGGTGAAGAGAAAGCCGTTCAGGTTCTCTCCGAAATATTCAACCATATCGTTGCGTTCAAACTCTCCGTGAACTATTACATCTAATCCGATCTTCTCTTGCAACGCTATGCATTCGGCGATCTTTTTCTTGTTGAAGGCGGTATATTCCTCCTCGCTTATTTTCCCTGCACGGAAGGCTGCCCGATTGCTCCGCACATCTGCTGTTTGAGGGAATGAACCGATAGTGGTAGTTGCAAGCGGAGGAAGCCTCAGCTTTTCTTTCTGTGCCTTCTCCCGCTCTGCAAACGGAGGGAGCCGGATAAAATCGCTCTCTTTTAAGCTGCCCGTCTTTTCTTGAACTCTGGCGTCTTCCCCTCCGCGCTTTTCTGCGAATACTTCTGCGTTTTCCAGATATTTGGGGTGTTTAAAAGGTTCATCTGACGATATAATTTCTGACAAATCCGACAGCTCCGTCAGCTTTTCACGGGCAAAAGCAAAATGTTTTTTCCGGGAAGCCGCCAGATCGGTTTCGCTTTCTAAGGTGTAAGGCACATGCAGAAGGGAGCAGGAAGTGCTTAGAACAATATCCTCCGCGAAACGCCTGATCTCTGTAAGTTTATCAAGAGTTGCCTTATAGTTGTTTTTCCAAATATTTTTACCGTTGATAATTCCCGCAAATAGTATCTTATCCGCCGGAAATCCTCCCGCTATAAGGGCTTCTGTGCGTCTGCCTTCCGTAAAGTCAAGCCCGATCCCGTCAAAAGACAAAGATACGGCTTTTGCATAGCAGTCTCTAATATCGCCGAAATAGGTTTGCAAAAGGATTTTCAGCGCTCCTTTAGATGATAGGATGGCGGCATAGAGACGGGTGAAAAGAGCGGTGTCCTCCTCCGTCATATCCATAACCAATGAAGGTTCATCAAACTGAAGCCACTGTGCGCCGATGGATGAAAAACGCTCAAGGAATGATTTATATGCGGAAATAAGGGAGGATTCTATATCCGCACCGGTTTTTGCTCCGGTAAGGCGGGCGAGCTTTAAAAAAGTATAGATACCTATGACAACGGGCTTTGTAAGAATTCCTTGTGATTTTGCTTCTAAAAACTCATCAAAAGGTTTGCTCCCCGTCAGCTTAATCTCTGTGCTGTCCTCAATCTCAGCCACCAGATAGTGGTAGTTGGTGTTATACCACTTCTTCATAGCAAGCGCTTTAACATCCCCTTTATCCCCTTGGTAGCCGCGCGCCATTGCAAAATATTCTTCCAGAGGGTTAAGCTCCAACTCTTTATAGCGTTTGGGAACGGCGTTAAATAAAACTGCCGTATCTAACATGTTGTCATAAAAAGAGAAATCGTTGGAGGGGATAAAATCTATTCCGGCTGTTTTTTGGATCTTCCAATGCTCAGAGCGTAAGGCACGAGCAGTGTTCAGCAAATCGTTTTCTGTAAGTTTTCCTGAAAAATAGCTTTCAGCAGCACTTTTTAATTCCCGATCTTTACCTATTCGGGGAAATCCGATAACGGATTTTTTCATAATTATATCCCTCTCTGGTCTTATAGTGAATGTTCTTTATAGCGGGATAAACGGAGATATGCAAATGGAAATTATAAGATTTTTTCAACAGCTCCGGCGGAAAGCGAGGACTCTTTAAAAAAGCGTAAAGCGGGCAAGCTTCTCTTCCTCCCTAACTTTGGGCAAAACCGATGACAAAAATGATTATTGAAAAAAATGCGCCTTTTATTCAGCACTTTCTTAGCGGCACTATTTCTTTTAAAATGTCCAATGGGCGGGTTTCCCCGCCCATTTTTAAACACTCTCCGGAGGGGAGAGTTTTCTCCCCCTCTGAAACATTAATTATTGCAGCAGTTGCAGAGCTATCTGCGGCAGGGTGTTAGCCTGTGCCAGCATTGCAACGGCAGAGTTCACAAGTATCTGATTCTTGGCAAATGTCGCTGATTCTTCGGCTATGTCAA
>JAITJJ010000070.1 GCA_031278965.1 Deferribacteraceae bacterium | reverse complement strand
TAAGGGGTCTCCTCCCGCACCTTTCCATTTTCATAATAATGCAGCATAACTCCGTGACGGCAGCCGCCTCTGTATGGGGTAACAAACTCCGCACCCCCGCCGGGATAAAACCCTTTTTCAACTCCGTTCTGTAAATTTTGCTTGAATTCTATCTCGCTCACAAGGTTGCCGTCTTCGTCATAAGCCCTTGAAAAACCCTCTAAGAACCCGTCTTTATATGTTGTTTCCGATTTGAGCGCTCCGTTGCCGTAGAATTCCCTTTCAACGCTCGTTCCGTCAAGCTCTTTTTTGATTTTTAACGCAATAGGCTTAGTGTCCGATACCTCTTGCGGACTTTTCGCAATTTCCTGAATTGGGCTTATTTCCTCTTCCGCATTAACGGCGGGCAACCCTCTTTTTCTCTTTTCGTATGAGTTTTTTTTATTGGGGTTTTGCGGCAGGATATATTCCGCGGGAATATCACTTTTATCACGGTATTTCCTATGAAACCAGACCGCCAGAAAGTGTATTACGGGGAGGCACGCCTTGCACGCCTGAGTAAACTTTTGCGGACCAGGATCTTCCGAATGTGCCGCCTTATTGCGCTGGTGGCGGACGTTAAGAAACATCTGCTCTATCTCTTCATCTATATATCCTTTTTTAAGGAGAATCTTAATCAACTCCCCCCGCTTGTCATATTGCTCATATTTCTTATATTTAAGCCCTTCCTCAAGATAGATTTTTTTAACAAGCACCTCTGCAAAAAGCCCTATTTTGAACATACATGAGTGGGAATCAGAATAAAGATAGAGTTCGGCGAAATCCGCCAACTTTTTAATATTGTCGTCCAGATCGCTTAAAAACGAAAAGTTGCCGCCCATCTTTAAAAAGGATTACCCCTTAACTATCTACTTACTTTTTAGGTTACAACATTTTATGAAAAAATAAAACAAGGATTATAAATAAAAGTTGTTTTATCCTAAAATTTTTTATTGAATAGCTGCAGGAAGTTACATATATTCAGACCATCAAAAAGTGTAAAATTGCAGGGCGTTAAAAGAATTCAAAAAATCAGCTCTGGTTATAATTCTCTGTAAATGCCATTTAAGCCTGAAGTTTTTGCGATTTTAATAAATTTTTATAAAAGCTCCAGCTTCCCACTTGACAAAAATCAATAAAATTAATAATCTAACTCTCTTTTAAAATTAAGCAGGAGTGGAATATATAATGTATGCAGTTATAAAGACAGGCGGAAAAGAATACACGGTGAAAGTTGGGGATGAACTTCTGGTTGAACTTTTAAATGTTGAGGGAAACGTCATCTTTAATGAAGTGTTGCTTATTTCAGACGGCGAAAGCGTTAAACTTGGCGCCCCGTATATTGAAGGCGCGGCGGTGGAAGCGGATATATTGGGGGAGGAGCGCGGAAAGAAAATCCTCGTTTTCAAAAGGAAACGCCGCAAAGACTACCGCAAACGCATTGGGCATAAACAGCATTACAACAGGATTAAGATCACTAAAATAACGCCTTTTGCTAATTAGCGAAAGAGCTAGAGAACAACGCCTTAATATAAGGAGATTAAATATGGCTCATAAAAAAGCCGGCGGCAGCAGCCGCAACGGACGCGACAGCAACAGCAAACGTCTTGGAGTTAAAAAATTCGGCGGAGAGAGCGTTATAGCCGGAAATATCATAGTCCGCCAACGGGGAACAAAGTTTAAACCCGGGAATAATGTGGGAATAGGGCGGGATTATACCATATACTCCCTCACGGACGGCTATGTTAAATTTGAAGCAAAGGGGCATAAAGGCAATTTTATTTCCGTCTACAGCGAAAGATCGTAAAGTCTCCTCTTAATTGCAGGGGCGGTTTTAATATTACACCCTGCAAAAAGGGAAGAAGTCATGAAATTTGTTGACACCGTTGAGTTTTCCGCCTCCGCAGGCAGCGGAGGAAGGGGTTGCATAAGTTTCCGCCGTGAAAAATATGTTCCGCGCGGCGGTCCAAACGGCGGAAACGGCGGAAACGGCGGAAATGTCATAATACAAGGAGATTCCGGCATGTACACCCTCCTTGATCTGCGCTATAAAAAGATTTATAAAGCAAAAAACGGAGAGGCGGGACGAAGCCGCGATCAGAACGGAGCAGCCGGAAGTGATCTTCTCCTCCCTGTTCCTTTCGGCACAATGGTTTACAATTCTGATACCGGAGAAGAATTAGCCGATATATCTTCTGAAAATCCAAAATTCCTCTTATTGAGGGGCGGACGCGGCGGACGCGGAAACGCCGCATTTGCAACTCCGTCACACAGAACCCCAAGAATAGCGGAAGACGGTGAAAAAGGGGAAAACCTGAACATTCGTCTTGTTCTGAAGCTGATTGCTGATGTGGGAATCATAGGCTATCCGAATGCCGGAAAGTCCACCTTTATCTCTAAAGTAACCAATGCCCGTTCAAAGGCGGCGGATTACCCGTTTACAACGCTGCACCCTGTTTTGGGCGTTGTCAAGGCCGGATACTATTCATACGTTATCTCCGATATGCCGGGGATTATAGACGGTGCCCACAGAGGGGCGGGGCTTGGACTTCAATTTTTGCAGCATATAGAGCGGGTGCGCCTTCTTCTTCACTTTGTGGATTCCTCTGCGGCGGGTTCGGACGCTATGATCTTAAAATATCAGGCTCTTAGGCAGGAACTGGAACTATATTCCCAAGAGGTTGCAATGAAACCGGAAATAGTGGTGGCAACCAAGATAGATGCCGCGGCAGAAGCGTTAAACGGATTTGCCGAATACATTAAACAGAGAAAAAAGCCGTTTTTTGCCATATCGGCACAAACGGGGGGAGGGGTTGCCGCCCTTATGAATTATGTAGGGAAACTTGCGCATGGCAACTAAGAAAAAGCCGTATACAAAGAGCTCTCTCATCCCTCTTTCGTCCATAGTATCAAACCCTTCCGTAAAGAGTAAGGGGATATATGCCTACAATATATTGACACATATCAGGCGGCAGTGGGAGGCGAGTGTCGGCAGAATAAAAGAGTTTTCCTTCCCTTATAAATTCCGCGACGGGGTATTATCTGTTGCCGTTACCGATTCTATCTGGTATTCGGAGATAAAATTCTTAAAAAAAGAGATTTTGGAAAAGATCAGCGCAGTGAACAGCGAGGTGACTGAGCTCCGTTTCACGCTGACGGACGATAAGGTAATATCTCCGCTCTCCCCCCCCAAAGAACTCCCTCCCGTATATAGGGCTCTCTCTGATAACGAGATAAACAGTATAGAAAATACGGCGGAGTTAATTAAAGATCCGGAGTTACGGGAGATATTCCGCAATGCAATGAGCAAGTCATTAAGTAAAGGATAGGCGGCGCAAGAGGATGTTGGCAGAGACATATTAAACAGAGTCTGAAAAAGAATAACAGGTATAGCTGATAAACATATAAAAACAAACACCCCGTAAAAATTTTCTCTCTGTAAATCCTTTACAATTAAACGGCTTTTTGATACAATTTTGATCATGCGGAAGAAAACTTCAAGGAATATAAGAAGGTTGCAGAAGATATACCAAAAGCCCATAGCTTATTTAAAATTATTTAAGCAGGATGAAATCAGGGTAATTCGATTTTTTTCCATATTATTTGCGGCTTTTATAACGATCTTTATATTTGCATCAATATTGTTCAGTATGTTATCCATAAAGAAACGGGCTTTTGACAATGCGCTTACCGCTGCTCAGGTAGCTGTCCGAAAAGATATTATCTATCGCAATTGGAATGCATCTTCAGGAGGAGTCTTTGTCCTTGCAAGTGAAAAAGCGGATGCGGACGCTTTTCTCCCCGCGAATCAACGCTCTATTACCAGCGGCGGCAAACGGTATGTGTTAATCAACCCCTCCTATATGGTGCGCCTTGCCCACGAAGCAAGCGATGGAACATTTTTCAACACCCGCACAGTGGATATAGACCCGATCCGCCCAGGAAACAAAGCCGATGACTGGGAGCGGGCGGCTATAATACGTTTTGAAAGCAAGGAAGCTCTTCAAGCCGCCGAAGTGATTAAAAACCCTGCGGGCGAGCGTATATTTAGGTATATGGCGCCTCTCGCCGTAAATGACAACTGTCTTGCCTGCCATACCCAACACGCCTATGTTTTGGGGAGCACCAAGGGCGGAATTAGCTCCAGTTTTTCCTTTGAGCCCTATCTACAAAGGGTGTCCGGTCCCATGAACCAAATTTTCTTAACCCATATTCTGGTCTGGCTTATGGTTCTTACGTTTATATATTTCGCCGCCCGGCAGCTAATTTTGAACGCAAATAAAAAGAATGAAGCAATTTTGTCGGCTTTAGAAGCGAACAAGGCAAAGAGCATCTTTTTTCTAAAGGTATCGCACTCCATAAGCACCCCCTTGAACGCCATTATAGGGCTCTCTGAAGTAGAGCTGCGAAAAAAACACTCTGCTGAAACAAGAAACAATTTAAGGGAGATAAACCGTTCAGGGGCGAGTATCCTTGCCCTTGTGGATGATGTGCTGGATATATCCAAGATTCAATCGGGAAAATTCGAACTTCAGCAAAAGAATTATGATATGGCAAATATCATCTCCGCCGCCGTCAATGAAAATATAGTTCGTATCGGGTATCGCCCAGTCACTTTTGAACTCTTTGTGGATCCAGCAATACCCAGAAGGGTGCGGGGAGACGACCGCAGAATAAAGCAAGTTCTGGATAAACTCCTTTCCAACGCATTTAAGCATACAAGGAGCGGCAAAGTAGGTTTTTCCGTTCAAAAAACCGCATCTAATAAGTTTGTCACAGGGCTTAAATTCACCATATCAGATACAGGTTCGGGGATTGAGCCCGCCAAATTAAGCAGCGTATTCTCCCCAAAGCTGAATGTGGATAAAATTGAAGAGAACGATCTCAACCTCTCCATCTGTAAAGAGATAATAGAGAAGATGGACGGTGATATTGCTGTTGAAAGCACCCTTAACAAAGGCACTTCCTTTACCTTTACCATCTCCCAGAAGATAGTTGAGCATACCCCCATAGGCGGGGAACTTGCCAAACAACTTTCCGACTTTACATATCAGGAAACCCCTGTTCCTGAAATTTCCAACATAGAGATAGTTAAGATGCCCTATGCCAAAGTTTTGGCGGTTGACGATGTGCCCACCAACTTGGAAGTGGTAAAAGGGCTTTTGGCGCCTTACGAGATTAAAGTTGATACGGCGGCAAATATTGACGAGATGCTGGCGGCCATCCGTGATAAAAGCATTCAGTATAATGCGGTATTTATGGATTATATGATGCCTGGAACAGACGGAGTGGAAGCGTTTAAGTTAATTCGTGCCGAACCGTCCGAATACGCAAAAACCGTTCCTGTTATTGCGATTACTGCCTACTCTGTAAAAGGGGCGCGGGAATTTTTTCTACAAAACGGGTTTGCCGATTACCTTCCAAAACCGATAAATGTAGCGGATTTGAACAATGTTCTGAATAGTTGGGTTAAAAATACGGAGCAGGAAATATCTTATAAGCCCATTGCAGTTTCCAGTGAAGAACCGTTGCAGAAGTTTAATGAGAGTGATATTTCGGAACTTTTGCAGGTTGACATTGCCGATCTGGATATAAAAAGAGGTGTCGCCCTCTTCGGCGCCAATGAATATATGAGGATACTCCGTTCCTTTGTAACCCACGTTCCAGGTCTCTTAAAAAAGATTACAAATGTGGAGCTTTCCACTCTGCAGGATTATGCGGTAGTGGTTCACGGCCTTAAGGGGGTAAGCTATGGGATTAACGCCGCAGAGCTCGGCAGCTTTGCGGGGGAATTGGAGTTGCTTGCCAAAGGCGGTAATTTTAAAAGAGTAAATGAAGGAAATAAGGTATTCCTGGAGAGAATGAATGCCCTTATAGCGGATATTACCGCCTTCTTACAACAGATAGACGCATTAAAAGAAAACAGGATAAAAACCGATATGCCTGGCATAGATACCCTTGCCGCTCTGTATGAGGCTTGTTTGCAGTTTGATATAACCGCAATGGAAGATTATATTACTAAACTTGAACAGAGTGAATATGAGCGCGGGGGGGAGATTGTCTCCTGGTTAAGGCAGCAACTGGATAACTTGGAATATGAGAGCATGATAGAATACCTTGCCGCATATTTGGGGAAGAATTAAAAGGGTGGCGGGCAGGGGATATATCAACTTTTGCGGACTAAAAGATAAGGAAACGCTGATCAAAGAGGCTGATTTTTGAATGAAGGCATTTATACCAATTTTTTCACCAAAAATGGGTAAAACTTGCCTTTTCTTACATCAAATTAAATATAAATCGTTGAGAGTGTAAAGAATTTTGTGTAAATGTTCTGAGGTGAGTAAAGGTAA
>JAITJJ010000034.1 GCA_031278965.1 Deferribacteraceae bacterium | reverse complement strand
TTCAGCGTTAACGTAAACTTAGGAACGGGGGCTCAGTCCTCCCTGCCGACGTGGGTTGAATTTGTCGGTTCAATAGTAGACAATATCCCCCCTGCCGTATTTCCGGTAACAAACGGCGTCCGCTATCTTAAGGTTGACAATAAGAAGTGGGAACCCATAAACGATGTCATATGGGGAAACACATCTTTTGAACCTTATATAGACGAGATTCCCGCGAGCGATAATCAAACATTGCCGCTCTTCCTTCCCGTTGCCGCCAACCAGTGATCACATTAAAATGACTACCTTAGAGAGTGCAAACGATAAGATGAAAGGGGTAACAGCTCAAATAAAAAAGGCTGCCGCCAACGACGTCGCGGTGGCTATCATCGGGGCGAAAGGGGTGGGTAAATCACGCTGCGCACGCCTTATTCATGAAGGGAGCGCCAGAGGAAACAAGCCTTTTGTAACCTTAACAAACAGCAGGGATGTAAGGGCCTCCTTTGAATCCGCTGGAACAGGTTCCATCTTTTTCTCAAATTTCAATACATACTCAGAGGCGCTTCATACAGAGATCTTGGAAGCAATAGATCTTGCCCCGCCCTGCCGCTTTATATCCTCCACTTCCGAAAGTTTGGAAAGAGTTGCAAAGCGTTGTGTTTTTTCGGAAGCCCTCTGTCACAAATTATCCGTCATTCAGATAAGGATACCTTCCCTAAGGGAACGCAAAGATGATTTTCCTATGCTTGTGAGCGAATTATCTGATGAAATTACAAGCCGGCTTAATAAAGAAACGGTGGTTTTTTCGTCAAAGGCAATAGAAAAATTATCCGAGCGAAACTGGCCGGGGAATATTGCAGAATTAAAGAATATCCTATTCTATATTATATGCAACGCCAAAACAGAGGAGATCACCGAACGCGACCTCCCTACCCTCACAATATCCAAAAAGGGAGAATCCTTAAATGACGAGCTTTACCGCATTGCCGCAGAGCTAATCCTGCTTGCAAAAGAGAGAGGGGTATATACCGTTGCCGCTGAATATGAAAAAATTGTCTTCCCCCCTCTGCTTAAAGCGGCAATAAGCGCCACCAACAACAATAAAGTCAAAGCAGCGGAATTTTTGGGTATGAATAGGAATACCCTTAAAACCAAGCTGGATAAATTCAGTTTATCATAATCAGATTAATTAAAGGCAGCAGTTTGCAAAACGCGGAAACAATATTCAAGCTCTTATCCAAAGCATCCGCTTTAAAAAGTGTCGAAGATATCTCCGAAGCACTCGGTTTGCCGAAGGGCGAGGTCAGAAACGCCGTCCAAGAGCTCATTAGAGCAAAGAGAGTGAAGCGGATTTCAGGAAAGTTTATAGTATCAAGACAGGGATACGGCGCTCACGGGGAAGTTACCGGGCGACTCTCCGTAAGCCGTGACGGTTACGGTTTCGTTGAAACGGACGGAGACGATATATTTATCCCGCGGGCAAACCTTAATTCCGCCCTTTCGGGAGATCTGGTGACGGCGGCAATATCCAAAAGACGCGGCAGGAGAGAGGGAAGCGTTATAAAGATAGCAGACAGAGCGCTAAGCGAGGTTGCTTGCAGAGTCCATAAAAACGGGGTCGCCCTCCCTTACTCTAAAACCTTTATCCCCCCTGTCATTATAGATGATGGGTATCGGGAAGGCGATATAGTATTTGTCAGGATCACATCTTTTCCCCAGAACGGGGGCTATCTTAAAGGGGTTGTTTTAGAGAAGCTGGGCGCCGCGGGTGATAAGGGGATAGAAAACCTTATTGTGATGAAAAATTACGGTTTAACCCGCGTTTTTCCGAAAGAAGCGGAAAATTGCGCCGATTCTGCCGCAATTGAACCTGTGAGAATTGATAAGAGAGCAGATTTCAGAGGGTTGTTCACCGTAACCATAGACGGGGAAGATGCAAAAGATTTTGACGATGCCGTAAGCGTTGAAAAGAGTGGGGAAGGCTATGCTCTTTACGTACATATCGCCGATGTTTCAAATTATGTAAAAGGCGGCACCCCTCTGGATAGGGAGGCGTATAAAAGGGGGACGAGCGTTTATTTTCCGGAGTTTGCCATCCCGATGTTGCCGGAGATATTATCCAACGGCATCTGCAGCCTCCGTCCCCGTGAAGACAGATATGCCGTTACCGTTAAGATAGATTATGATTTGGATGGAAATAGGAGAGGAGCTAAATTTTATACATCCGTAATTAACAGTTCCCACCGTCTCACCTACGGCAAGGTAAACGAAGTTTTAAGAAACGGATTGGCAGGTGAAAAAGATGAACTGAATCTTTTTATATTCAGGGCGGCAGAGCTTTCAAAGATTATCGGCGGGAGGCGCAAGGGAGACGGGGCTTTAAGTTTTAATCTGCCGGAAGTGAAGTTCACCTTTTCCTCCCTCGGGGATATATTATCTGTAGAACCCGCTGCAACGGGGGAAAGCGAAAGAATTATTGAACACTTTATGATAGAGGCAAACGAGGCGGCGGCGGAAGCGCTTTTAAGGTGCGCCCCGTCTGGAATCTTCAGAAACCATCTTCCGCCGGATCCGAAGAAAGTTTTGCAGTGGACAAAAAGTGCAATTTATTTCGGCTTTGATTCCGGGAAACTTCCAAAAAAACCCGACAATAAAACCGTTCAGAGGTGGTTCTCCAAAATTGAGAACCACCGGTTTTCTTACATATTAAAGACATCCCTTGTCCGCAGTATGCAAAAAGCGGTTTACGAAGGTAAAAACGCCGGGCATTTCGGACTGGCTTCTTCCGCTTATACCCACTTTACAAGCCCGATAAGGCGCTACCCCGATCTGTTTGTCCATAGACTGTTAAAAAAATACCTGTTTAATATTGAGGAAAATGTTGATCCCGCCATGTGCGATGTCGCTGCAAAACACTCTTCCGTTACGGAAAGAGAGGGTGATGATGCAGAAAGAGATGTGCAGCATTTTAAGAAACTTGCCTTTTTGGCAAACTCGCCGGAGCGTGTTTATTCCGCCTTTATCTCCAGAGTTGGGGATAGCATAGGGGTTTTTATCTTTGAGCTTTTAATGTATGGCACGTTGGAGGCGACTAAAGATATCGGAAGGAAAACTTTAAATATCGGGGATCTGTTAAAAGTTGCCTGGAGCAGAAACGATTTAGATAGCTGTGAGGCGTTTTTCACAATGGAATCGTTGGAATCATCAGGAATTAGAAGAGTAAGACCGTCAACATCCCGCGGCATAACTCCAACAAAGCCCCTTAATTTTAAACGGGGGAGAAAGAGGCGCTGATTCATTATAACTGAAACAGGCCATTGCCCCCCCCCACTAGTTTTTTTGTTAATATTATGAAACAGGAGACATACAATGAATGGA
>JAITJJ010000171.1 GCA_031278965.1 Deferribacteraceae bacterium | reverse complement strand
TCCGCCTTGCCACAGCACGCAAAAAGGAGAGTCAGAACATATGCTTTGTCCCTGACGGAAATTATGCGGATTTTATGGAAGAAAGGCTGGGAATAAAGTTTGGGAAAGGAAGGATAGTGGATACAAAAGGGGCGCTTTTAGGCGAGCACAACGGATTTATCCGCTACACCATTGGGCAGAGGAGAGGGCTTGGAGTATCCTCCCCGCACCCGCTCTATGTGTGCGGAGTGGATCCCGCAACTAATACGGTTGTGGCAGGGAGAAACGAGGAGCTTTATTCCAAAACAGTCACGGTGAAAGAGATAAACCTTATCCCGTTTTCCTATTTTGAAAGCACCATGCGAGTGACTGCAAAACTCCGCTACCGCCAGAAGGCGGAAGGCGCAACAGTGCGCCAGACAGATAAGGACACCCTTGTTCTGGAGTTTGAAAACCCCCAGCGGGCGGCGGCGAAGGGGCAAGCGGCAGTGCTCTATGACGGGGAGTTTGTTCTGGGCGGAGGAACAATCTCTTGATATTTGGACGGAGGAGACGGTTGCTCATTAACTCCGGATATATATCTTCCGATGCGGGCGATCTGTATTAACGCTTCAGAGAGAACGCAGGAGTTGCATGACTAAAAACGCTATGTTGGCTGTATTTTATAAAAACATCCCAAAAATCCCGATACAACTTGCAAAACATGATGAGTTTTACTTTTAACTCAGGCTAAAAACAGCTGCAAACGGAATAATTCAAAAAGAAAAGGCTTTACAAAACCCGCCTAATTTATTAGAAACTAAGTAAGCGTTGCTCACCTAAGGAGATGAATTTTCTAAAAACCGAAAGAGGATAGGGATTATTTACATTTGTAACTGCAAGCATAAAATAGAAAAGCCCCATATTTGCGGCGTTTTTAGCGCCAATACTCATATTTCGGAATTATTTCGGCACATATTTTGCGCTTCGCGGGCACTCTATGCAAGGGCGCTTTTATGAGCTTTGAACTGCCTACCTACCGTTTCAGAAACGCCGTCTTTTCCCCCATAGTCTTATCCCCCCAATCCCCTACCCTTATCGGGCTTGATGAAGAGCTTAACCTCCTTAGACGGAACACGGAGCTTTTAATAAAGGAGGGGAACGCCCTGAATATTCTCCTCTGGGGTGAAAAGGGGGGCGGGAAGTCCACCGCGATACGGGTGCTTCTAAAGGAGTATTCGGACAAAGGGCTTAGAATAATTGAATTTTCAGATGAGGATTACTTTAATATATATCTGTTGTATAAAGAGATTCGCTTCGCGGAGGCTTTAAGTTTCATAATCTATTTTGATGACGTTTCCTTTGATGAAACAGACGACAGATACCGCAAGTTTAAGTCAATCGTGGAAGGGGGACTGGAGGAGAAGCCGAAAAACGCCATCTTTGCCGCCACATCCAACCGCCGCCACCTTATAGCGGAGAGCGCCGTTAACAGTGAGGACATATATTCAAGGGATCTGCAAAACGAGCAATCCTCCCTTTATGCCCGTTTCGGGATAGCCATAGGTTTTTACCCTCTCCGCAAAGAGGTATACCTTGAAATAGCGTCACACTATCTTAAACGCTCCGGGCTCGCCTTAAAAGATGGGTGGGAGCTTGATGCGGAGAGTTACGCTATGGAGAGGGGCGGACGCTCCGGGAGGGTGGCAGAGCAGTATGCGGTGTATAGGAAAATCTTGGAAGGCTAAATTTAAAGTTACCTAATTCCAACGGAGTTTTTATGATCAATTTATCCGGAGAACGCCTTGAGCGTTCCCACATAGATGAGTTTAACGACTGTATTAATAAATTGGGTGCACGCTTCAGCGAATACGCCTTCGCCAACCTCTTTCTCTTCAGAAAACAGCACGACTATCGGGTTCTTAGGGAGAAAGGTCATCTCTTCCTGCAAGGGATCACCTATGACGGCAGTCGCTATATTATGCCGTTCTCCCCGGTGCGGGAGATTCCCGCGGAACTCTTGAACGGCTTTATGAAAGACGGGTTTTCCCTATTTCCGATTCACGAAAACGATCTCCCGTATTTCACCTCACGGTTTGGTGCTTCTTTTGACCATAACTCCGATGATTCGGACTATATATATACCAGGGAGAAGATAGAGAAGCTGCCCGGGCGCTACCTCCACAAAAAGAGAAATCTAATCAAGCAATACCGCACCCTTTACAGTTATGAAGATATTGAATATGACTGTAGCCTCGCGCCTGACGCCCTTAAAGCCCTTGACAGGTGGTTTGAACTGTCGGGGCTTCCTCTGGAGGATACTGACTATGCGGCCTGTTCTGAGGCGATAAATGACTGCGCTTTTCTAAATCTTAAAGGGATGGCATTTTATGCAGATAGCGTCCCTGTGGGTTTTCTCTTGGGCGAACCGTTAAACGCGGAAACCTTTGTGTTTCACTTTGCCAAAGGGGTAACTGCTTTTAAGGGGATTTACGCCCATATGTATAACTCGTTTGCCCTGTCTCTGCCGAAAAATTATAAATTTCTAAATCTGGAGCAAGACTTGGGGAAAGAGAACCTTCGTCAGGCTAAATCAACCTATCTGCAAGACGATCTCTTAAAAAAATATCGGGTAAAACTGAATTGACTTCAAAGAGATGATAACTAAAGCCGTTCTGAAAAACTTCCGCTGCCATAAAGATCTGACGATGGAGTTTTCCCAAAACCCCTTTTATATAGCGGGGCGCAACGGCTCTGGGAAAACATCCGCAGCAGAAGCTGTATTTACCCTCTTAACCTTAAAATCCTTCAGGAAGATCAATATTAAAGATGCCGTAAGCTATGGGGAGGAGTATCTTAGAATATCCCTCTCTTTTGATTGGGAAATTCCAAAGGAGCTTGTGTATTTTTACGACAGTGTCAGGCGGCTTATGACAGACGGGGAGGAAACTGCCTCACCTGCGGATTTTTCCCATATCCTCCCGGTTATCTGCTATTCCCCGGGTTTTGAAACCCTCTTTTCAAACGATCATCAGGAGCGGAGGGCAAGCCTTGACAGAATCATCTACTACAATGACAAGCGGTATGTGGAGGACGTTCGGAGGTATAATGCGCTCCTTGCCCGCAAGAGGGCGGAGCTGTCGGCGGAAAGACCTGATTCTGACGTGCTATCCGCTCTCAATCTCCAGCTTGCTCCCCTTTCAGGCAGCATATCGCAAGCTCGCGGCGCCCTTATCGGCGATATAAACATAGAGCTTTCAGCCGATCCTATCTATCACGAGATAATACCGGAGCTCATCCTGGCTTTGGACGTTAGCCCTATGTTAAAAGACGATAAGGAGACGCTCCTTAGAGAGATGCAGGCGAAGCGCCCCCTCTGCGGGTGTCATAAAGATCTGCTCTATCTGAAAAAAGGCGGGGTTGCGGTAGAAAAGTTTCAATCGTTTGGTCAGAGAAAGTCCGCCCTCCTATTTGTGCTCTATCACGTTTCAAAAATCATTGAAAAAAAAAGAAATCAGGGTATAATACTTATATTGGATGATTTTGAGGCAGCTCTTGACAATAATCGCATCAACCTCTTGGAGGGGTTGTTTCTAAGCGGAAATAACGGATTAAACAGACAGGTTATATTAACCGGAATAGAGTTTCCGTCACATAAGGGTGCGTTGGTTTTATAGTTTATTAAAGGGAGAAAGGTAATTTATGGCTGAGTATAGCGAGAATAATATAAAAATTCTTGAAGGGTTGGAGGCGGTTCGCCACAGACCGGGGATGTATGTGGGTTCCACCGGGCTTAGGGGATTGCACCACCTAATCTATGAGGTAGTTGACAACTCCATTGACGAAGCTATGGCAGGATACGCCAAAGTTATCTCCGTTAAGATAAACCTTGATAACTCTGTTACGGTTATAGACGACGGGCGGGGGATACCGGTGGGGATACACCCGCAGGCGAATATTCCCACCGTGGAGGTGGTGCTTACAATCCTTCACGCGGGGGGGAAGTTCGACTCCGATACATATAAAACCGCTGGGGGGCTTCACGGCGTAGGGGTATCTGTGGTAAACGCCCTCTCCGAATGGCTGGAGGTCACGGTTTACAGGGAGGGCGGAATATACAAGCAGCGTTTTGAAAGGGGGATTAAAGCCTCTCCCCTTGAAAGGATCGGAGATACGGATAAAACCGGGACAACGGTTACCTTTAAGCCCGACCTGCAGATATTTGAAACTCTGGATTACTCCCAAGAGACAGTGGCAAGGCGTTTGCGGGAGCTCTCCTTCTTAAACTCCGGCATAAAGATCATCTTTGCAGACGAACGCACCGATTTTTATAGCGAGTTTTTAGCGGAAGGGGGCGTTATAAGCTATGCGGAATACCTAAATAAAAGCCGCGAAATATTGGTGGCTCCGGTGCTTTTAAAAGGGGAATCTCAAGGGATAGAGGTGGAAACGGCTTTCCTGTATAACGACAGCTATAACGAGCTTATAATGAGCTATACAAACAATATCCATACAGAGGAGGGGGGAACCCATGAGGCGGGGTTTAAGACCGCCTATACGAAGGTTTTCAATAACTACATAACAAAGCACTCCCTTCTGAAAGAAAAAATATCCCTCACCGGCGAGGATATACGGGAGGGGATGACCGCCGTATTATCCATACGGATGACCAACCCGATATTTGAGGGGCAAACCAAAACAAAACTCGGCTCCAGCTCCGCAAAAACCGCCGTGGAAGCTGTATTAAACGATAAGCTTCCGGAGCTCTTTGAGGAAAACTCCGGTATGGTTAAAAAGATACTGGATAAATCTCTTCAAGCCTACAGAGCAAGGGAAGCGGCAAGGAAGGCTAAAGAGTTGACCCGCCGTAAAAACGCTCTGGACTTTTCCACCCTGCACGGCAAGCTCACCGACTGTCAGGAAAAGGACCCTTCCCTCTGCGAGCTCTTTATTGTGGAAGGCAACTCCGCCGGAGGCAACGCCAAGCAGGGACGGGATAAAAAGACGCAGGCGGTTCTCCCATTGAGGGGGAAAGTGCTGAACGTTGAAAAATCCCGCTTTGACAAGGTTCTCGGCAACAATGAGATTAGAAACCTTATCACCGCTCTGGGGGCTGGTATAGGCGCCAACGATTTTGATATATCCAAGATCAGATACCATAAAGTTATAATTATGACCGATGCGGATGTGGACGGTGCCCACATCGCAACCCTTCTGCTGACCTTCTTTTTTCGGCATATGCGGGAGATTCTTGAAAAGGGGTATCTCTATATCGCCAACCCCCCACTATATCTCCTTAAAAAGGGGAAGATGTCCAAATTCATTCAGAACGAGGGCGGCTTGGAGGGCTTTCTCCTTGATACTTTAAAAGACGATATTGAGGTAAAGGGGATATTGGAGCATAGGCAGCGCTCAATCTTTAAAAGCGTTTTAAGGTATATGAATATTAAAAAGAGGCTCGGAAAGCGAGGTTATGTTCCGGAGCTTGTGGATTTTATCTCCGATTACGGCGATTTAACCACCGCAGCCCTCTCTGATCAAGGCTTTCTGGAAAACTTTATCGCGAAGTTGAAAGAGCGCGGGATCATGGAGCAGTATAAAAAATACACCCTTGACTACCATGAAAATTTTAACAGATACGCCTTGGTTTTATCCGGTGCGGTGGGGATAGCGAATATTGATGCCGCTTTTTTAACAAGTTCCGACTTTCGGGAGCTTAGGAAGGTAACGGCGGATATTCAGGAGCTCGCCCTCCCGTGCGAAGTGGAGCACAAACATACCAAAGAGAGGAAAACCATCCCCAATGTTGACGATCTGGGCGGCTATATAGACGAACGCGCAAGAAAGGGGCTCACCATCCAGCGTTTTAAAGGTTTGGGCGAGATGAACTATGACGAATTGCGGGATACCACTATGGATCCGGAAAAGCGAACGCTGCTGAAAGTTCAGATTGAAGATGCCGAGATGGCGGATTACCTCTTTTCGTTATTGATGGGGGATGTGGTCGCCCCCCGGCGAGAGTTCATAGAAAAAAACGCCTTGGATGTAAGAAATCTGGATATATAAGGGATAGGATGATTTATTGACGCTCCGCACAAATGCGAATTATTGCAGGTAGTTTTGCTGGAATAGAGGGGCGTTGCGGCTAACCCCTATTTTATCCTCGAGTTTTCTTTTTTTATCTGCTCCATAAGGTACAGCGTTCTCGTCATCTGGGCTTGGTTAAGCCTATTGTCGCAGACGTTGCTGTTTCTGATATCCTTTGAAAGATATATCCAAGCGCACCCAGTAACGATGTCGGGGGAGCCTAAATCTCCGCCGGCATATAAAGCACCCAGATTGTTTTGCGCCTCAGCCTCCCCTTGATTTGCGGCTTTAAGATACCATTCGGCGGCTCTCTTGTAATCCTGCGGAACTCCTTCGCCATTGTAATACATTACGCCCAGATTGTTTTGTGCCTCCGGATCCCCCGCGTTTGCTCTTTTCAAAAGATCGCTTGAAACGCCTTGAGCATACGCTGCAAGCGAGAGCAGAACAAAGATAAAAACAAAAAACTTTTTCATAAAACCCCCGCTCCACCGCTGATGCTTTTTCAGGGTTATAATGTTTGCACGGGCGGGGATATTTATCTTATCTCCCTAAATATCAGATATCATTAAATATGATCATATATTATGCACTTTCAGTTGTCAACAATCACACGCTTCCCGCTCCGCCGGGCGCATATTCAAAGCATTTCAGGCGGAGATAGGAGAAGCCGCCTGCTTTGCTTCCAACCGAATAATTAATTGACAAGGCAGATTAAAGTGTGCAGAATCCTATACAGTTAAATTAGTATTTGGCGGTTATAAATGTCTGAAATAAAAAAAGAAAAGGAGCTTCTGCGCCTTCCGGCGGAAAAGCTCTATGCCCATGAAATTGAGGCTCTTAAAAAAGATGATAAAGACGCCGTTCCCGCGGGCTGGCAGATGTCCCCCAAAGCCGTATTAAAGTTCATCATCGGAGGCAAGGCGGGCGGGATTGATATTATCCCAAAATATATCGGATATAACAGATTGGCGGAAGTCGCCATCGCAACCCTCCTTACCGATAGGGCGCTTTTGCTTATCGGAGAACCCGGAACCGCCAAATCCTGGCTTTCGGAAAACCTTTCCGCCGCTGTCTATAACGACAGCACAAAAGTTATCCAGGGAACAGCGGGCACAAGCGAGGAGCAGATCCGTTATTCCTGGAACTATGCCCTGCTTATTGCCGAGGGTCCCAGCGAGAGAGCGCTTATCAAAAGCCCTGTCATGACGGCTATGGAAGACGGAGGGATTGCCCGCGTAGAGGAGATCTCCCGCTGTCAGTCGGAAGTGCAGGATGCCCTGATTTCAATATTATCAGAGAAAACCATAGCAATAAACGAGTTGGGGCGGGACGTCGCCGCAAAGCGCGGGTTCTCCATTATTGCCACCGCCAACACCCGCGATAAAGGCGTTAATGATATGAGCGCCGCTTTAAAGCGGCGGTTTAATATTGTAACCCTCCCTTCTCCCTCCGATCTTGAAACAGAAACGGGAATTGTGAAAAAGAGAGTGGGGGAGATTGCCGCAAATTACTCGCTTAAAGCTAAAATTCCGGCCGATGAAGCCGTAAGCAGAGTTGTTACGGTCTTTAGGGAGCTGAGGAGCGGTCAGACCCTTGACGCCAAACAGAAGGTAAAACCTCCCACAGGGGTTGTTTCTACTGCCGAGGCAATAAGTCTTTTAACAAACGCTATGGCGCTCGCGGGTTCTTTCGGCGACGGAAGCGTACGGGACGAGGATATAGCCGCAGGGCTCACGGGCGCGGTGGTTAAAGATGAAGAGAAAGATATGGTCGCTTGGAACGAATATCTTGAAAATATAATGAAAAAACGGGGTGCCGCTTGGCATGGGCTCTATAAGGCATGCCGCGATTTTGCCGGATAACAGCGGATAGATTATGAATATTACCGAGGATTTTATCAATCAGTTTGCCGGGAATCCTTCCGTTCAATCCGCAGGCAAAGCTCTGGTGGTAAAAAACAGCTTTCAGGAGCTTTACGCCGCCGCCGATGATTCCCTTATATTCGGCAGTTGTCAAGGCAGCGGAAAGAATCCCTATCAATGCTCTGCGGATTTTTCAGATCCCTCAAAGCCTATTTTCCGCTGTTCATGCCCGAGCAGGCAGATTCCATGCAAGCATGTGGCGGGACTTTTGTACTCCAAGCTGTTGGGAAAAAGTTTTAAGCCGGCGGATATTCCGGAAGATATCCTTGCCAAACGGAGCAAGGCAAAAGAGCGCAGTGAAAAAAAAGAGAGCAGAGCGGATGAAGATCCTCAAAATGCAGAAAAAAACAGACGGAAGGCAGGGACGGCCGCCGCTAAAAAGTGCCGCAAACAGCTTGAGGGGATAGACCTTGCGGAAAAAATATTAAAAAATATCGTTTCCGCGGGGTTTTACACCATAGATCGTAAAAACGAGGAACTTTACCTAGGGCAGGCAAAAGAGCTGGGCAACTACTATATCATAGGGGTGCAAGCCGCCCTAACGGAGCTTCTTGCAGCTTTAAGCGCCGCACGGAAATCAAAAGACGGGGATTTTACCGCCTCCATAGAGGCTGTAAACTATCTGCACGCCCTTATTAAGAGGGCACGTCCTTATCTGAACGGCAAGATTGCCGATCTTGAGGCTAAAGAGCCGGATTATCAGCCTGTCAGCCGGGATGCCGCCCTGCACTCTTCCATAGAGGAGCAGCTGGGACATGCTTGGAAACTGTCGGAGCTTGAAGAGGAAGGGCTTTATATTCAAAATGCGGAACTGCTTCAGGTCGGCTTCTCCGTTATCTCCGACGAAGCCAAAAAAGAATTTGTTGACGAAGGAATATGGTTCTGCCTTACAAACGGAGAGATATACCTTACCAAAAATCTCCGCCCGTTCAAGGCTCTGAAATATATTAGGGCGGACGACACCTTTTTTTCCGTCCTGGTTGCGGGAGAGCTTTATATTTATCCGGGGGACAAAAATCCGAGAGTCCGTTGGAATAACTCTATGCCGCTGCCTGTCACGGCTGACGATCTTGAAAAGGTAAAAAATTCCGGTGCGGAGGATTTTACTACGGTAATAAAATCTGTAAAAAACCAGATTAAAAACCCGCTCTCCGATAAATCCCCAATCTATGCGCTTAAAGTTTCCCGTATCTCAACGGACGCGGAGGGGGCTTATTTTATCTTTGACGAGAATGGAACTTCAATCCCGCTGAGGCTTGATAGCCTTGCCCCGGCTTCTTCTTCACCTTTTGCCTACTTAATAAAGCATCTTTCAAGGCAGCAGGCGGAGGGGCAGACCCTGATCGCCCGCTTTGGGCACGATTTAGCAGCGGAGATCCTCTACGTTGTGCCCATAGCTTTGATAGCCGCGGGCAAGGTGGTGAGGTTTACTTACTAGAGGGCAAATAAAAGGGGTAAATATGGCAATACCGATATTAAATGAGCTTTCCGAAGAACTGAAGAGGCTTTATGTTGCTGGGAGTCCTCTGGCAAAGGGGGATCCGCGCCTTTCAAAATATATTGCTCCGCTAAAAAAGCGGGGGGAAAAGGCGGCTGTTTTTAACACTCTGTCAGAGCGGATTGACGCTCTGACAAACGGGAGCGAGGGCACAAGCGCAGAAGCTCTTATGGATGCAAGCCTCCTTTTATACTCCCTGCGTTATACTCAAGGGAGTACCGCCGTAACAGGCGAAGCAAAAAGCCCCGCATATCCGCCCAACCCCGTAAGCACCCTTAAAATTCCCTATTCGCAGCTTGCGGAAGCCATAGATATTTTATCCAAAGGCTCCAAGGAACATTCGGAGATTCCCGAAACATTATATAAATCCGGTGATTACAGAGACCCGCGCTTGTTCCCATATTTCGTTAAGGGGATAACGGACTCTTCCTCCGCAATATCAAATTATGTGGAGGAGAATATTATCCCCGCACTTGGGAATGCAATAGTCCCATATCTGGAAGAGGAATTTAGCATTCAGGGAAGCAAACGGCACGGGCGGATATTTAAACTTCTCCACATCATAAAAGGTAAAGGCATACTCCCCCTTGCAGGCAAGGCGGCTACAGAGGGTTCCGCTCCGGTGGCGGCAGCCGCCATAACCGCTTTGGGGGAGGATGCGGAAAATGAGGAAATTTTATTGGCTTATGCCAAAGACAAGAAGGCGGAAGTTCGCGGTTCAGCTTTTACGGCGCTGGCAAAGCTCAATTCCCAAAAGGGAGACGAGCTGCTTTTGGCGGAGCTTTCAAAGAGCGGTATCTCTCATATTGAAAATGCTCTGACTCTTACAAAAAATCCTAAAATTTTTCGGAGGATTCTTGATGAAACAGAAATCCTTTGTTCTGATTATAAGAAAAACCATTCAAAACTATCGGTTTTATTCCGCATCCTTGCCCGCAGCAACGATGGCGAGGCATTAAAACTCCTTGAAAAGAAGATTGCAGCGGTTGTTAAAACTGAATCAATTTACTTGGCATTTTCAGAATTTGATCTGGATAATCTGTTTAAGATTCTCTCAAAAGGAGAGAGAAAGCACTTGGAATTATATTATAGAATTGCTTGCCTTCCGGATAAAAACAGTGTCCTTGCATGTCATAAATTCAAAGTTGCGGGAATTCTCTTTTCCACTGAAAAATTTTTTGATGAGTGCCACAGCTGCACCGCTCAAAACCTTTACAGTCTTTACGATATATATAAGGTCAGGTTTGCAAGCCATACTCCTGATGAGCAGAAGCGCTGGGATCGCCGTTGGGGAAAGATTATTGCAGAAAAACAGCCCCAACTTTACGAGCTTATCTACGATAATGATTCCGGCGCCTGGAAACTCCTTTTTGAAACGATAAAAAAACAGATACTGCAGAACAAGAATACCCGCTTATACCCGCAACAGTCGGGGCTGCTTGGCTGGCTCTTTGCCAACAAACACCCCGAAGCCGAAACTTACTACAAGATGTTGCTGAAATTGGGGTATTCTGAAAAAATATTACATGAATATCTATCTTTATAGCCCTTGATAATAAGGGTTATTCTGCTTTTCCAACTGCAAAGCTCGGGATGATTGCAAGCGCCTTTAAACCTTTACCGCCCCCTCCCTCTCCGATATTTCAATCTTTGTAAGAGCCGGATTGATATAATCTCTTATAAACTCTTCGGTCTGCTCCGCAGAACGTCCTATAAACTTTTCAGGAGCCAGAATACTAATTATCTCCCCCTCTGAAAGCGGAACATCTGGATCTTCCGCTAAAATGGAGAGAAGCGGATTAGACTCACCTTCTTTTTTAACTCTGCGGGCTGCCTCCAGAGAGCGCTGCCTTATTATTTCGTGTATCTGCTGGCGGTCGCCCCCCTTCAGAACCGATTGCATAATAATATTTTCAGTGGCAATAAAGGGGAGTTCTTCAGAGATATGCTTTTCTATAACCTTTTCGTTCACCACTAGTCCGTTTGATATGGATATGCAGAGCTCGGCTATGGAGTCCGCTCCTAAAAACGCCTCCGAAACCGCAAGCCTTCGGTTGGCGGAATCGTCCAGCGTTCTTTCAAACCATTGGTTGGCGTGGGTGTAATGAGCGTTGGACGCAAGGCTTATAACAAATCTTGCAATGGAACAAACCCTCTCTGAGCGCATGGGATTGCGTTTATATGCCATAGCGCTTGAACCTATCTGATTCTTTTCAAACGGTTCCTCCACCTCTTTTAAGTGAGCAAGGAGGCGAATATCGGAGGAAAATTTATGGGCGCTGTCCGCGAGGTGTGCAAGACAGTCAAGGGCAAGGGCATCCTGTTTGCGGGAGTAGGTCTGCCCGCTCACCGGCTGAACCCTGCTAAACCCCAACTTTCGGGCAATGGATGCCTCCAGCGCTTTCACCGCATTATGATTGCCGTTAAAGAGTTCCAGAAAAGAAGCTTGCGTTCCGGTGGCGCCTTTTGAACCCAGCAGCATAAGTCTTTCCTGCACTGTTGTCAAGGTTTCCAAATCCATAAAGAGGTCAAAGAGCCATAGAGTTGCCCTCTTTCCAACTGTAGTAAGCTGTGCAGGCTGAAAGTGCGTGAAACCAAGTGTGGGGAGATTTTTATACTTCAGGGCAAAATCCGTGAGATTGGCGATAAAGGCTCCAACCTTTTTCCGCAATAGATTAAGGGCATCCCTCATGATTATTATGTCCGCATTATCCCCCACAAAACAGCTTGTGGCTCCTAAGTGAATAATCGGCTTTGCCAGAGGCGCTGCCTTGCCGTAGGCATAGACATGCGCCATAACATCGTGGCGGAACTCCTTTTCCATCTCACGCGCACAGGCAAAGTCAATATCGCTTGCCTTCTCCTTCATCTGGTTTATCTGCCCGTCAGTTATGGGCAACCCCAGCTCTTTTTCAGCCTCGGCCAATGCGATCCAGAGCTTTCTCCAGAGAGTGAACTTGTTTTGCGGAGAGAATAGGCTTAACATCTCCGCACTTGCATAACGCTCTTTAAAAGGGGATTCATAGTTTTGAGGATTCACTCGGCAACTCCTAATGTAATAGAGATCTATTTTTCCGCATACGGGAAAACGGCGGGTATTTTCAGCGCCCTGAAAGGCGGGGATAAGCGGAGAGCAAGGGCATCCTCCGCTGCGATAATTGATGCCGCCACATCGTACATCTTTAAAATTCCGACAGGTTTATCGTATTCAAAAATGGTGCCGTCAAGCCCGATATTGTATTTCTCGGAAACTGAAAAGAGGGGCTTTCCTATCGGGGTTCTTATTATCCCGTTATTATCTTTATAATAGCCCGGATTATTCTGTTTAACAAAGAAAGATGAGGACGTCTCTTTTTGGGAAGGCTTTGCCGGAGGGTAACGGAGGGATTTTGTTTCCCGTTCCGCAACCAGCACCCCCGCCACAGACCTTAAGCCAGAAAGCATCGTTACCCCTTAATTATAAGCTATATTTTCCGGCGTCTTATGCCTCAGCAGATAGTCTTGAATATATTTGTTTGTATCAACCTGCATAATATTGGCATCCTCGGCGTAGGCGATCCATCTGGCGGAAGGATCATTGCAAAGGTTGACTAAAAACGGCTCTATCGGCTGTCCGTTGTTGTCGGTGATAACTATAACACTCGGTTTAGAAAGGTCTTTTTTATTCTTTGTAAAGGCAACGGCAAGCTGTCCTCCGGAAAGGCGCACCAGAGAGCCCATCGGATATATTCCAAGCAGCATAATGAGCGCCTTTACTGCATTGGGATCGTAGTGCTTGCCGGATAGACTGTAAATAGTCTTTAAGACATCTACAGGCGGATTGGATGAAACGTTGTGCCTAATACTTGTCATGGCGTCAAAAGTTTCCGCAAGGGCTATGATCTTTCCCAGAGGGTGGATAAAGCGTCCAAGGTGCCCCGAGGGATAGCCGGAACCGTCCAGCCTTTCATGGTGGTGAAAAACCCCGAACATTACATCTTCAGGCACCTGTCCGTCTTTCTTTAAAACTTCAACCCCTAAAGCCGGGTGTTTTTGCATTGCGGCAAGTTCCGCCCCGGTGTATTTCGCGTATTTATTCAACATGCGGTCGGGGAGTTTAATCTCCCCTATATCATGGAAAAGCGCGGCAAGCCCTAGCCGAACAAGCTGTTTGCTGTTGAACTGTAAAGTAGCACCCACTGCAATGCTGCAAATCGCCACATTAACCGGGTGGGAAAATGAATAATTCCCCGTATCCTTAACCCTGGTAAGGTTTATAAAGTGCTCTTCATTCTGACGGCACGAAGTAAGGAGGTCTTCAATCAGCTGCAAAACCAACTGTATATTAATCTTTTTGCCGCTCTTTAGATCGGTAATTACGGTTTTCATTATCTCTATCCCGCGCTTTTGCACATAACTTGCGCCTAGCCACGTTCTCCAATCTGACCCTGAAAACTCATCTTTAGGTTCGTTGATTATCGGTTTTGGGAAGAGAGAAGACGGTTGAGCGGGGGCTTTAGGCGGGGAAGGCTTAGGGGGCGCACCGATAGGCGGGCGGTGCGGTGCGGGTTTCTCCGCAGCCGGAGCGGGTGGCGGGATGACATAGCTTGCAATATTTTCATCCGCAGTATTGTTGTTGGAGGACGGGCGGGCGGTATTCAGATAATTATTGATGTATTCATCATCAATATCTTCAAAATTCTCTGCCCCGCTGTTTTTTTCTAGTTCATCCATCATTTGCCCTGCAACTTTAGAATCTGTAGTGTAGCATAGTTAGCTAGCAATAGCAACCATTTGAACAGACTTTAGTTTTATCTCTTTCTTGAAACTCTTTATAATACCCCTTTACAATCCGTAGTTTTCTGCCGATACTTAATGTATGCATAAGGTTGTTGCCTATTTAGGATTTTTCATATTGCTTTTTATGGAGCCAACTGCTGCTGCCCGCACTGCACTTACATTTCCCAAAGGGACAGGGTTGGAAAAGTGTATCCGTGAGAACCTCTTTCAACCTTACCTTGCGCCGATCTATGAGGAAGATGCCCTTACCCTAACCGCCCTCTCCTGCGACGGAGACAACATAACAAGCCTTGAGGGGATAGAGCCGTTTACAAACCTGCAGAGCATTGATTTCGGCTATAAAGGAACCGCAATTGACAACCTAACCCCTCTAGCCTCTTTGAACAAACTCACCCGCATAAATATCAGCAAGAGCAATATTTCAGATATTTCCCCTCTGTCATCCCTTCTGCTGGTTTACCTTAACCTCTCCGATAATCATATAGCAGACCTCTCCCCCTTATCAGGGATTACTACCCTGTCAACTCTGGTTTTATACCGGCAATCTCCGGACTATATAACCGATATCTCGCCGCTTAGCGGTCTCACCGGGCTTACTCTCCTTGATTTGGAGTCAAATAAGATTACAGACATCGCCCCGTTACAGAATATGAAGCGTTTAAGATATCTTCATCTCAAAGACAATCGGCTTACCTCCATTGAACCGCTGGCGGGTATAAACACATTGGAGTTAGTAAATTTAAGTTTGAATGCGTTGACAGATTTAACCCCCCTTGCCTTTTCCCCGCGGATTACAGCATTATATGCGGACGCTAACCGAATTACATCCCTTGACTTCGTGTCGGGGCTTACAAATATTACCCATATAAGCCTGAACAGAAATAGAATAACTTCCCTTGCTCCCCTTGATAATCTAAGCGATCCCATATACCTGAGCTTTGATATGAACAGTATAGCCGAGATTGAAATATTAAGGGTTCCTATGACGTTAAGGAAGATAAAGTATCTCTCCCTTGCATATAATTGCATCCAGGATTTTGGGACTCTCCCGCTCTACTTTATAAATGAGGCGCACCTCCTTCACCAGTGCCAGACGCACCCAACCCCTTCTGCCTTTGACCTTGCCACAGTGGTAAACGGGGACTTGCTTGAATCGGGCGGGGCAGGAGATGGCCCCGGCGGCATAGGGGATGAGCTTATGGAAAAGGCTGAACCGACGGGACCGGGTGGCTGTTCCCTCGCTGAAAATTCGGATCTTATACTAATCCTAATCCCCCTTATCCTTATGCTGGCAATTTTAAGGGGGCGAATTAGGCGATGATTCAATATTTATACGAGGGCGTTTCTTTAAAATTCCCTCTGTAAGGCAGGGTAAATACCAACGCCCGGTTTTGCTCCTCTGCCCGATTAGGCTATTAGGGGATTTCCCCTTCCTTCTGCCAGTATAAGATCGGGTATGGGTAGTTAGGATCCGTTGACATTTTCCAAGGATAATTGTCAGAACTCCCAAAACTCCAGCCGAGTCCGCCGTTATTAACGGCATTGCTGTAAGTGGTTTGATCGGTTAGCTCGCTAATAGTCTTACTTGTTCCATACTGAACGGTTTGGTTCTGCTCAAAAGTGTCTTTATCCATCATGCCCTCAAAAACAAAGTTATTTGTCACGCCGTCACTCATCCCTGAAGTGGACGTGGACGCAAGCACCCGATTGATTGTTGCATTGCTGCTGTTGCTCAATATCCATGCGTTTATGACGGCATTATTGGAGATTACAAGCGTTGCATACATATAGCCTGTAATCCCTGCAGCTGAAATTGTACTCATGCTTGCCGTGAGGCCATAAACATCTCCGACGTTATAGTTTCCAGATATTATGCCATGCCGTTGATTTCCCGCTATCCCGCCAACATGGGTAGAAGTATTTCCGGTTCCAAGGATATTTCCACTGTTATAGCTGTTAAGTATATTTCCGCTGCTGCCGCTGCCGTCAGCATCACCGACTATCCCGCCGACACCTGCATTTCCGTTGCCGACGGCAACAACTGTCGCTGTATTATAGCTTCTCACCACGGAACCTTTGTTGTTTGCTGCGAATCTGCCGCTAATTCCGCCGGCATAAGCATTAAGGCCATTGGCGAGGATATTCCCATCCCCTGTGTTGGAAGAGTTGGCGATGGTTCCTCCCTCTCCTGTTATCCCGCCGGCATAAGCATTATGTTTGTTGCCCGCGTAGGCATATATTGTCCCCGTATTATGGCTGGCAGTGACAGTATCGTAATCGGTCAGACTTCCCGCGATACCGCCGGTAACAACCTTTTCCGTATTTGAGCCTGTCACGGTAACAGAGAGAACTCCGCTGTTGGCGCCTCCGGATATCGCGTTGGGTGCCGAGGCTTCAGTAGAACCCGAATAGCCGAGGAGCCCTCCGATATAGATCGTTTTGTTGGATGAAGTATTGTTAGCAACAGCAATGGCGCCGCTGTTTCTGCTTCCGGATATTATGTTGCTGGAGGCGGCAAAGCCGATAATTCCTCCGTAATGCACATCAGCGTTTGAGGTGTTAATATCCCCGCTTAAATCAGCCGCGTTGGAGGATCCGTCTATCAATACATAGCTTTCAGCGTGCCCAACAAGCCCGCCCACATAGCGGTTGGCGGTTGCCCCGGTTGCGGTTATTATATTCCCTTTAACATGGGTGTTTGTGAGCTTAACGGGATTGTCTGCCGTTCCATCCGCACACCCCGCTATACCCCCGACATAGGATTTTCCGGTGATACCGGCAGAGCTAAGTTCCAGCGTTAGGTTGTCAATTACGGCACCCGCAGATAGACACCCGAAAAGTCCCACATAATCTTTACTGCTTTCATTTATATAGAGCCCGCTGATGGTTTTCCCGTTTCCGTTAAAAGTTCCGGTAAAATAAGTGCCGGCATCCTCAATGGGAGACCAACTGGATGAAGAATTTAGAATAATGTCATTTGCCAGCTTATACGGTTCACTAAGAGCGTTCTTTACATCACTAAGCGAGCTCTCGTCTGTTATCAGATTTACAACTTCTATACGGGCTGTCCTGCTTGTTGCGGTAAGCTCTGGGTAATCGAAGTTTGTTACCTTAACATAGTAGTAAAAAGTTCCGAAATCACTTGTATCCGGCGTATAACTTGAATTTGCAGCTCCGTCGATTTTCGCCCAATTGCTTCCGTCAGAACTCCTATACCACTGGTAATTTAATGTGGCGGCAGGATACACAACTGCGGTTACGGCTAGATCGCCGGGATATAACTCGGCTTTATTATAGTCTGCATCTAACGGTTGAGCGGTTATTTGAGGTGTTGCATCCGCAACTGTAACTTGGGCTGTACGGCTTGTTGTGCCTGCGGTTATCTCACCGTTAAATGCGTTTGTAACCGTAACATAGTAATAAAAATTTCCTACAGCGGCAGTAGACGGGGCGCAATCTGCCGCTTCAGCGCCTGAAATAGGAGTTCCGTTCGTATTGTCATCCGCAATGATTGTGCTATACCATTGATAAGTTAACTGCACGCCGTCAGGCGAAGTTGCTGCTACTACCAGTTTGGGAGAAGGGATGATGCCGGTTGGATAAGCTGTATCCGCCGGTTGAGTGTTTATAACGGGGGCACGAATCTTTACGGTTATTTTGACTGCTTCGCTTGTTGCGGTAAGTTCAGAATAATCGCTGTTTCCGATCACAACATAGTAATAAAGGGTCCCGAAATCGTTTACAGGGGGAATAAAAGTTGAGTTTGTCTCCCCTTCAATACGAGTTCCGCCCCAATTATTTCTGTCGGAATTCTTATACCATTGGTAAGTTAAAGCGGTGCCTGAAGGTTCCGCGCTTGCAGATACGCTTAGAGGGGTTGCCGTGTCGCTTTTATAATACTCCGCATCCGCCAGCGATGAAGATGAAATATTTATCTCCGGGGTTTCATTCGCGACTGTAATTAAGGCGAATTCACTCGCCGTGCTTGCGGTTTTCCCTCCATTATTGTTTGTAACCGCAACATAGTAGGCAAAAACTCCATTGTCGGAAGTAGGCGGAGAAAAAGTTTCATCTGTTCCCACAGGAGTGTCCGGCACCCTAAACCATTGGTAAGACAGTACCCCGCCGTCAGGCGAAGACGCGGTTACTTCCAGAGGGACGGCGAAGTAGTCTGTGGGATAGATTGCTCCCCTTGGCTGAACGGTTATTATGGGGGCTTGAATCTCAACGGTTATCTTTGCCGCCTCGCTTGCCGTGCTTGCCGATAATCCGCCGTTAGTGTTTGTAACCACGACATAGTAATAAACTGTTTCCGCAATATCCGTAGGCGGATTATAATATGCATCCGCCGCCCCGGCGATAGGTATACCATCCGCATTGCTGTTTTCGGCATTCCTATACCATTGATAAGTTAGCTTTCCGCCGTCACTTAGATCTACGGCAATGCTCAATGGCTGGTTGTTTGCATCGTTTATGGAATAATCTGCGTCTTGCGGCTGTGCCGTTATGACCGGGGTTTGGGGACCGTTGTCATAATCCCATGATGTGCAGGCGGACAGAGATAAAAAAGCTGTAAACGTGAAAAAGAGAGAGTAAATAAAACGCTTCATCACTAAAAACCTCCAAACTCCATTTTAAAGTGATATAGTGTTTCCTATTTATTATCAAACCGTAACTTTAACGACGAAAATTTTGCGCCGTCTGGCTTTTTTTCGCTTTTCCAACCTTTTTTGATTGTCAAAGGCTAAAAAAACGCCATAGTCTATAAAAAAACAGC
>JAITJJ010000121.1 GCA_031278965.1 Deferribacteraceae bacterium | reverse complement strand
CGCTTTTTATGTGAAAAGCGGATTTAGAGCGGCATTATCAAATCTTTGCTATATTCTTCTAATTCCGATGATGGGTTTTCTTGCCTTCCATTATAGTATACGAAATAAAAAAACCGCTATAAGGGGGGGGCGTAAAAATGAATGTTCAAAAGCGACACCTTAAAAGAGCAGAAACCTGCTCTGAAAGAGCGGCACAACGGGTTTTATCGCCGAAAAAAGAACAACGCCAAGGCAGAATCCCAAAATCATAAATTCAGAGAGGTTTGCCGCGGGTTAGCCTCTTTTTTAGTTTTAGTCCGCTCCAAACAGAGATAAGGATTCCAAGAGCAAAAATCCAACCGCTCAAGGCGCCAGCTTGAATCCCGCTGAGAAGGGTCCCGATAGTGCATCCTAGGGCTGTCATAGCCCCGAAGCCAAGAAAAACCCCGCCGATTAAATTCAATACAACACGTTTAAGGCGCGGTATTCTTAGCTTAAAACCGTCTTCACCGAAAGAGGCGGCAAAAGAACCTGATATCAAACCTAACAGTAAGAGAGAATCGGTATTTAACCAAAAATTTAACGGAAGGGAACCGCACCCGGCAAAACCGTCCAAACCGTTTAAGCGCGAAGGGATCAAACCGTAATTTCCGCTGAACGAGCGGACCCAGGAGGCGATTGTTGCGGTAACTCCCAGCGGTTTTGTCCGGATGACTATTAAAAAAGCAAGTATCCCTATTATTGCCCCGCCAAGATAATAACTCCAACTCTGTGAAAAAAATCGATCGTATAGCTCTTTGAAAGCGGCGGCGGATTTGCTTTTGAATTTCCCGTCCGCATGCCCGACTGAGAATTTCCATACCAGAGTTGCCGCGGTGCCTAAAACCGCAAGTTGTAAGAGCAGGGCGGGGGCATAACCGAGATATGCGGGGATCCATATTATAGGAGATTCGGAAATGCGGATGCTATAAAGGGTGTTCCAAGCGTTAAAACCGAGAAAAAGACCTACGGCGGCCCCTATCAGAGCAAAGAGAGAACCGGCCAGCCCTTCGCTTAAATGGTACAGGTGTGCGGAAACACACGATCTTGAAAGGACCATCCCCGCTCCGAAGATCATCCCCGCAAAGAGAAGGACTTCGCTTACAGGGCCTATATGAATATCCGGCGGGAGGCTATGCGGAGTAGGTGCCGGAAGCCAGCTTGCCATCACAACGGTATAGCCTATAAGACCAATCGCAAGCGCTAAAATAACGGATAATACCCCGTTGGGGTTTTTATCCTCAATATAATCTCTAAAGTGGCAAAAAAAGCAGAAGCGGCTTTTTTTCATAACAAAACCGAAAGATAAGCCGATAACGAACGCAAATGAAGTTGTCCGTCCTCCCTCCGCAAAACTTAGGCAATAGGCGAAAGCAAGGGAAGCGATTATTAAAATCGGTGCGGTTTTCTTCTGCCAAGACATAGAGTATTTTTTATCGAAGAGGTTTTAATGCGGGAGCAAAGCCGCCCTCGCATTAATCTTTTTTCCGTAATGAGCTTATTTTGCTGCCCAAATGGTGCCCGCAGGGTTTTCAATAGGAACCCCAACAGAATTACCGTATTCCGTCCAAGAACCGTCATAATTCTTAGCTTGGTAGCCTAATATTTTAGACAATGCAAACCAAGTGTGACTGGAACGTTCACCTATACGGCAGTAAGCAATGACAGGCAGCTTGCCGTCAACGCCTGCGCTTGAATAGAGCGCTTGAAGTTCAGCTTTGCTCTTGAAAGTGCCGTCTTCATTTACCGCTCTCCCCCAAGGCACATTTACAGCCCCTGGCACATGCCCTGCACGGATGCTGAGTTCTTGGATCCCTGCCGGGGCAAATACCTTCCCTTCATATTCATCGCTGGAACGGATATCAAGAAGCTGCGCTTTCCCGTCTCCGTTTGCAACGCCGACTACATCGGATAAGCGAGCACGAAGAGCGTTATTAATTGAGGATACTTTGTAATTGGCGGCCTTGTATTCGGGGACGCGGTTGTCAAGCGGGCGGTTCTCTTTCTCCCACTTTACACGCCCTCCGTCAAGGAGCTTAACGTTTTTTACGCCGTAAATATCAAATACCCACGCGCCCCAAGCGCCCCAAGCGGCAAACCAATTGTTTGTATCACCGTAAAGGATCACCGTTGTGTCGTTTGCCACCCCTGCGTTGGAAAGGAGTTTTTCAAAGTCAGAGCGGCTCACGATATCACGCTTCACCTTGTCGTTCAGATCGGAATGCCATGAGAAATTGACGGCGCCCGGGATATGTCCGCGTTCATAAACGCCAGGATTTACGCTCACTTCGATAATGCGGAGCTTGCTGTCTTTAAGGTTCTTGGCAAGCCAATCGGTGGTAACAAGCGGTCCTTCTGGAGCCGCCGCAAGTGCGCTGAAAGCCAGCAATACGGTTATAACCGCCGCCTGCAAAAGGACTTTCGCACTGAATAAAAGACGTTTCATAATTTCCTCCATAATCTGTATGTGTTCATGCAAACTTAGCACCAAATCATTGATGGTCAAGGTAAAAAAGGTTATTTTACGGGCTTTTGAGGGATAAAAATTGAAAAGGCTTTTCAGCTAAAAAATAATTGTGTAAAAAAATGTAAAGGAGGCGGTGTCAAAAAATGAGGCAATGGTTTGGGAATATGAATCCCTAATGCGAATGCTTCCGTCTATTCCGCATTAGCAGATTTTATTCTGAAGGCCGCCCGCTACCGTTATGTCTGCCTTCAATCATCCCTTTTAATTTCAGGGCGTTTTGCGGCGCATATCCTTCGGCCACGTTAGCGAAAATAATTATTATAGCCTTTGCCGTAACCGAACCGCTTAAGGCATCCCGCAAGATTTTTGCCAACTCTCTGTCAGAATAGGAGTAATCAAGGAATTTGTCGGCGCCTGCAATCCATTTTGGGCTGCGCCCATAGAGTTTATAATATTGATAATAATTGACAGCAGTCGGATAATAAGGAGCTGTCCCTTTAATATCAGGCATATCTATGGTTGTAAGACCGATGTTGTTTTCCCGAAAGAAATCAAAGGTTTTTTCCTTATACCAAGTTCTGCTCTGGAGTTCTATGAAGAGAGAGTTCCCTTTAAAAGCATTTCTTAAAGCAAGGATGTGCTGATAGTTAGCTTTGCTGGACACAAAGGCGGGGAGAAAATCCGCAAAAAAGGATTCCAAGAGCCCTGCGTCTATCATGGGCGACAATCCCTTTAAAAATTCATTAATAACCTTTTTGTCGCTGGGGTGGTGCATTATGACTTTGGGGATGCGGACAGAAAAGCGTACCTTGCCGTTAGTGCGGTGCAGGATATGCTCTATCTTATCTCTTTCGGGGAATCGGTAAAAAGTAAACGCAAGCTCCAGAAAGTTAAGGCCCTGTTCGGCATAGTAGGAGAGCATATCGTAGTTGGTGATCCCCTTTGGGGCAAACCTTCCCTTCCAATCTTCATAATTATAGCCGCTGGTTCCGATATAAACCGGCGTATCGTTTAGAAGCATCCTACTGCAACACGGCTTCTTTCAACTTAGCAATCTGATCGGGGGTAAACTGCCCGCTGCGCTCCATGCCAAGCAGTTTTGCTATTACGGTTTTTACAGCGGCAGGGTTGCGTTCCAGATCTGATTTTGAAGGAACGGAAACAAATTGCGATAGCTTAGTAAGGTTTATATGGCTTGCATCCCCGGATGTAATTATGGCTGTGAGAGCCTGCACAACTTCCACAAGCCCGCGGTTTTCCTTGGCAGATTGCATATGCTGAGACGATGGGGAACTCTTGACGGTGGATGGATGGGAAACCTCGCTCTCTTTTTTCCCTACTCTCTCGCTATTTACAGATTCGGGTTTAGCTTCCGCCGGAGGAGTCGGTTGATTTATATGTATATGTATCTCCGTGGACTTTTTGTCGCCCTCGGAAACCTCCACAACACCTTCTTCAACAAGCTCTGCAACAGGTTGGGGTTTAGGCTCTGCTTTCTGAAGAGGCTTTCTCTGTTCTGATTTTGGAGCAGCCTCTGCTTTTGCCGCCTCAGCCTGTCTTTGGAGAACCGTATATTTATTGTTCAGCTCCTTAAAGCGCTCTTCCCAATCCTGAACCTGTGCAAGAAGGCGGATATTTTCTTCCTTTACCTTTGCATTGTCCGCGGCTATGGGTATCCCTTTCTGGGCGGCGGCGGTAAGCTCGTTTATCTGGTGGGTTAATTCCAGATTTTTTGCCAGAGTATCTTTTAAGCGGATTGATTGATCGGTATTCTGTTCTTTAAGCTCCGCCACTGCTTTTTCAAGCTCCTCAACGGTTTGTTTAAGGGTTGTTTCTGAGGTGGATAGGGTAAGGGTATCTTTTCTAAGCTCATCAAGTTCTTTGGAGAGGGCGGCAGTGGTCTCTTCGGCTTCCTTTGACTTTGCTGCCAAGGCATCCTCTGCTTCTCTGGTTTTGCTTGCAATAGCTTCTTCAAATTCTGCCGCCTGCGCCTGTGCTTTTGCTTCAAACTCATCAACATATTGGCTAATTTTTGCCTCAAGGTCTTCTGCGTAGCGTTTAGCGGCCTCTTCTGCTTCTGCGGCAAATTTGGAGCGTTCCGTTTCCAGATTTTCGGTCAGTTGGGCGATTTTTTCCTGCAATACGTTAATATCCGGTAGCGACGGATCCGGCAATATTATCTCAGATACCTTAAACCCTTCCCCCATGGCGGTAAGAAAGGAGTTTAGAAGCAGATTTAAGGAGGTATGCTGAGTATCGTCCAGTATTACCGCATAGGTGTCATCATCAAGTTTCCAGCGGAAATACTGCTTGCGCTGCCCCTTCTGCTCAAAGACGAGAATCATCTTGTCGCCGGTAACAAAAGACTGCATCCATGCGGGGGTATCCGCTTCAAAAATTGCCCCGTCGTGAACGGTATTCATCTTTTTATCCTTCATGTTGCAAACATAAAGAGTTACATTGGAAAGCTGATTGAGCTTTAACAACAGATCTTTCATCCCTACAACCCATACCTTTATTCAGAACTTACTGAAAGCGTATAATTCAACTAGCTAGGTAATTTAACCCTTATCATTTAATATGACAAGTGTTTTTTTTCATCTTTCTGATTCACTTCTGATTCACTTGTGATAATGTCCCGCATATTCACTTGTGAATTTGTCCCTCCAGGG
>JAITJJ010000071.1 GCA_031278965.1 Deferribacteraceae bacterium | reverse complement strand
AAGAGGCAGAAAAAGCCTCACAAAGTTGATATAGTGATTTTTGCGAAAAAGCAATAAAATCAACCTTGAAAGCAAAATTATGATAATTCGGAATTCAGGAAAAGTGAAGAACAAAATTGAGAAAGTTTTAGCGTCGTCATCCAGCAAGTTTTCATTGCCCCATATCAAGTATCTGAAGGAGATGGTAACGGGGAGATTGATGGGTATGAGTCTTAATTTGTCAGAGATAGCGAGGAATTTGAAGGAGGAAACAGGAGTAAAGCATGTGGAGAAGCGGCTTCAACGCAACACTTCAGGGTGTAGCGGTATAATACAGGCCGCTGGTGAGCGTAGTATGTGGGAAGCGAGAGGAAAGGCACAGGTGAGAAAGTTTTTGAGGGGATACGCAATCTATTGGGTATAGCTCATTTTGCTTGGCAAGTCTTGAAGGAGACAGCCATAGACAGAGAGTTAAAAAAATGGAGACAGAGGGGGCATTCGGGCAAGTTAAGAGGGGGACGGCGAGTTTCTGCTTTTACAGGATAGTGAATGGGATAAAGAAGATATTCAGTTTTTGCAAAGAGTTATACCGATTTAGAGAGAATAAAAAACGAAAACATCCCCATTTTTTCACTTTAGAGGATTATCTGAACAAATATGAAGATAAATTTCCCTTATGTTGATCTTAATGCAAAAAATGGGGTAACGCGAGCTCTTTTTTTGGTTGACAAGGAAAGTCTGAAAGTATTAAATACCTGCGGCAGATTGCCGTAATTCCCCGCAGGAGATGTTATATATGGCTGACATAGGAGAACTGCTGCAAGTGCTTGTGTGCCCCAAATGTACGGGGAAACTGACATTGAAGGAAAACTCCGTCATCTGTGCGGCCTGCAAATTGCAGTATCCGCTTGATGAGGATATCCCTATCCTCCTTATTGATCAAGCCAAACCGATAAAATCAGTTGATAGTCCTCAAAATTAATGGAGATTTTAACCAGCTCCGCCCTGCGGAAGGCAGAAGCCCTTACTGCTGAAAGATACGGTATCCCCGCATATGAGCTTATGCAGAACGCCGCTTTTGCGCTCTGTGAAGTTTGCGCCGAAAGGGTGCCCCGAAAGTCAAAAATTCTCATTCTGGCAGGGCGCGGTAACAACGGCGGCGACGGACTTGCCGCGGCAAAAATATTCCTTTCCAACGGATATTCGGTTTCGGTCGCTCTATTGTCCGATAATACTCCGCTTGCGGAACTTGCTGCCTTCCATAAAGAGGGCCTGGCGCCCATTGAAATCTCCTCAAAAGAGCAACTAACTTTAATAAGATTTAACGAGTATGATGCAATTATAGATGCCCTTCTGGGGATAGGCGCGAACCGGCCCGCGGAAGGGGTTCTTGCTGAAATGATAAAATCCGCCAATGCTTCGCCCGCCCTAAAGCTTTCCGCTGATATTCCCTCCGGGCTCATGGCGGATACTCCCGGCACGGAGGGTGAAATCTTCCGTGCTGATATCACCGTTACCTTTAGCCGCCCGAAGCTCTCTTTTTACCTTGCACCATCCAAAGCGTTCTGCGGAGAGGTTATCGTAAAAGATGTGGGTATCCCTGATGAGCTGTTGTCATCGCCTCTCTGCCTTTTGACGGCGGAAAACACCCCGCTGCCTCCGCCGCGCACCCCCTTTGGGTATAAAAACCTTTACGGTCACGCCGTGCTTGCAGGGGGATCATCCGGAAAGAGCGGAGCGATAATCCTTGCATCTTCCGCCGCTCTGAGGGCCGGGGCGGGGCTTGTTACCTGCGCTCTTCCGAAATCCCTTGTTTGGGCACTCTCGGCACACCCGGAACTTATGAGCATTGATGGTGATACGGATAATTACTTTTCAGCAGGTGATGCAAAAAAGATATTAAACTTTTTAAAGCCTAATATGACGTTGGCAGCGGGTCCGGGACTTGGAAGAGGAGAAGAGACTGCCGCCTTCGTTCGCGCCCTTATTAAAAATCGGGATATGCCGATGGTTTTAGATGCGGATGCCCTCTATGCCCTCAATGACGAAACCCTTTCGGAGCTTGCGGGGCGCGGTGTTTTAACCCCCCATGCAGGGGAATTTTTTACCCTCGCCGGCCGCTCCTTCGGAGATATGGATAGAGATGAATTTATTAAAAATCGCCTGAAAATATCCGGCGAATATGCCGTAAAGCATAAAATATTTCTGGTGTTAAAAGGTGCGGAAACAATCATAAGCACGCCGGACGGCAGACAGTTTATTTCAGTGTGGGGAGATTCGGCTCTCTCAAAGGGTGGCTCCGGCGATATTCTTACGGGGATAATTACCGCCCTTATTGCTCAAGGGATAAAAATAGAAGATGCGCTGAAAACCGCTTGCAAAATGCAGGGAGATGCCGCAAGAGCGGCCTCCGCAAATCGCTCCGCCTATTCGGTAAACCCGATGGACATAGTTGATGCCATAGGGATAATTTAAAGGGGTTATGCCGCTGAAAAATTATTTGGGAACGACGAATGAACTATATAGGTTCTAAACACTCTCTGCTGGATTTTTTGGAAAGGTGTATTAAAAAAGTTGCCGGAAACGACCGCAACAGGTTCTGTGATCTGTTTGCCGGAACCGGCGCAGTTGGGCGGCATTTCAAGAAACTCGGATTTTCTGTGATTGCCAACGATCTGCAATACTATGCATTTGTATTAAACAAACATTATGTGGAAAATCATACCCGGCCGGAATTTATAAATCTTGATGAAGTTCCGGACGCAGCGGCAGAAAGTGTTTGTAAATATCTGTCGCACCTTGCGCCGAAAAAAGGTTTTGTTTTTAATAATTATGCGGGCGGCAGCGGAAGGCTCTATTTTTCCGATGAGAACGCTGGAAAATGCGATGCTGTCCGCGGAAAGATAGAAGAATGGCATACGGAAAACAAGATAACGGACGGCGAGTATTATTTTTTACTTACAACTTTGCTGGAAAACATAGACCGGCATGCAAATACCGCTTCGGTTTACGGCGCATTCCTAAAAAAACTGAAGCCGTCCGCACAGAAAGTTTTTGATATGAACCCCGCGGATCTGCTGATAAATAATCAAGAACATAAAGTTTTTAACAGAGATGCAAACCGTTTGATCCGTGAAATAGAAACAGACATTTTATACCTTGACCCTCCATATAATGAACGTCAATACGCCAGCAACTATCATTTGCTGGAGACAATCGCAAAATACGACTCCCCAAAAATCAACGGAAAAACGGGGTTACGGGATTATAATGAACAAAAATCCGATTATTGCCGCCGCGCAAAAGTTTGTGATGCTTTTGCAGATTTAATCAGAAATGCAAATGCAAAATATATTTTTCTTTCATATAACAACGAAGGTTTGCTTCCGCCGGATTATATCCGCAAAATAATGTCATCCCGCGGTGAATACGGATTTTTTACGCAGGAATACAATCGCTTCAAAGCTGATTCCGATCGCATTTATTCCGCAAATAGGACGACGGAATATTTGCATTGGGTAAAAGTTGAAAATTAATGGGAGTAAAATTGCGGGGCTTTAAAAATTCCCCTTCATTTGAAACCTCAACTTTTTGCTTACCGCAAAAGGACAATAACCTTTTGCAGGTGTATTGCGGTTCGGAACTCCGAACCGCACGAGCAAAGGGTGTTATTGTTGAGGTAAACGGGATATTAATACTCTTCGGAAAAGGGAGGGCATGTCACTGCGGGAAAACCAAAGGCGCAACCGCCTTATGCAAAAGGTGCTGTGTCTTTGCTTGTTTTGGAAAGGGATGATATCCCTTTCCAAAACACGGTATCCCGCGGAACATAAATCCGTCGGATTTTATTCCTGCCAATATAGGATCGGGTATCCGCCGCCCGCCGGCATCTTCCATGGATTATCCGCATTGTTTCCGAACAGCCAGCCGAGCCCGTTGGAATAGGTTGATTGCTTCTTAAGTTCTTTAATAGTTTTATTCAAGCCGTTCACATTATCTATATCGGGAGTGATGAGGTGGATACCGTTCAGCAGCATGCCGGAATTGGCGAAGTTGCCGGATACTGTGCTGTCGTCGTCGTAATTCCCGATTATTCGATGGAGATTGTTGCCGCTGGTATCGCCGGCTATTGCCTCGTTTGCGGCTGCACACTGCGTTACTGTGCCTCTGCCCACACTTCCCGCAATACCCCCAACGGAAGAATAAGAAGCAGAAGTTATATTCATGTCGGAATAACACTTTTCAATCGTTCCGCCGGGCTGTCCGCTAGAACCGACGACACTTCCCGCGATCCCGCCCACAGTAGAAGTATCGTGGGCAGAGATATTTCCAGAGGAATGGGCGTTGCTTATTCTCCCGTCGCTTCCGATGACATATCCCGCGATCCCGCCCGCAAAAAGATAGGTTGAGGAAGAAATATCTCCGCTGAAATAGCACCTCTCTATTGTGCTATCGACAGAGTAC
>JAITJJ010000154.1 GCA_031278965.1 Deferribacteraceae bacterium | reverse complement strand
ATTGGAGTATTCCTCCCAAACAGGACGCCGCATTTGTAGCTTCAATGGAAGATGTGTTGGAAGTGTATTCACGAGCATACTTTAATCTCAACAGATGCTCACTAATCTCAACGGACGATCACGATCTCCGGGGTACATCCCGCCTAAAAAGATAAAGTATATTTACAATCTTTCTTTTTTGGTATAAAAATTAATAGTTCTTTTTTGTTTGCTTAATTTTATGGATATGAATTTGTGGAATATAAATACAGAGATTGATTTTTTTGAGAAAGCATTAAAAACCACCCATCCAAAAAAGCTCTTTTATCAATTGGGCGACTCTTATTATGCCTTTATCCCCAAGGGTAAGGCAGATAGAGAGATGCAAACATTACAGTCAAGGAGCTCATTGATAGGCGAGTATGCGGAAAAATGGGCAAAAAACCTTTTTAGCCCCATAGCCCAAAAACATGGATTGTTTGCCTTAAACAGCGTAGTTTGTGAAGAAATAGGACTCTCTAAAAAATCAAGTGCTGATATGGCTTTTTGTGCAAAAAACTCTATGATACAGCAGCCTGCCGACATCAAATTATTGTTTGAAATTAAAATGAGTATAGTTTCTAATTATAGTTATACTAAGGAAAATGGAGTTAACTATATTGGAGATTATTTCTCTCATACAGGCAATCCTTCACTTTTGAGATCTGATTCAATGCTAAAGGCAATAGGAAAATCTATCAATGTGCGGGTAACAAGCGATCAGGCTGCAAAAATTCCTATTATTATCTTGGGCAATTCTCCTATTGGGAGCAGTTATAAAGAAAAGATAGATCGCTTAAAATCATCCGGTGTTGTGCAAGGTTTCTGGTCACTTAATCCTCTCCCCACGAACAAGCCTCATCTCACACAGACAGAGCGGTTAGGTTTTCAAACCATTAATAACGAAAAAAAACTATATGAACTAGTTAGTATATTGTTAAGCGATGAGCTAAATTTTTTCATCAATGCTGCATAAGAAAAGATTGGGAAAAATCATTTCCGAAGCCTGTGAAGAATTAACTTATGAAACGAAAGGCGAAAAGTTTTTACAATTGATAAAGGAATACCGTGGCAAAGAGTAAAGAAGGAACTGAAACCTGTTCATTTGGAACCAGTGGGAGAATTAACCATGATTCTTCAAAATTTTATAACTCCAGGCTTTACAGTGAATTGGAAAGTAAAACTTTAGTTAAACAAGAAGGAACAACTTTTCCCTTAGAGTATTTAAATAAAATTATAACTTCCTCTTGTCAGAATATGAAGGAGGTGCCGGACAATTCCGTTCATTTAATGATTACATCGCCGCCATATAATGTTTCTAAAGATTACGATGAAGACCTATCGTTAAAAGAATATTTTGATCTCTTGGAAGCCTCCTTTGCCGAAACATATAGAGTCCTTTCGGATGGTGGGCGAGCTTGCATCAACGTTGCAAATCTTGGCAGGAAGCCGTATATACCTCTTTCCAGCCATGTTGTGCATATAATGCTTAATATCGGTTTCAACATGAGAGGAGAGATAATTTGGAATAAAGCGGCGGGCGCAGCGCCCTCCACTGCTTGGGGGAGTTGGCAGAGTGCGGCAAATCCCACTCTGAGAGATATTCATGAGTATATACTGATCTTTTCAAAAGGTTCATACAGCAGAAAAAAAGAGGAAGGGAGCAGAAATACTATCTCCAAACAAAATTTTATTGAGTGGACGAAATCCATATGGGTGATGAGCCCCGCAAGTGCCAAAAGAATTGGACATCCGGCACCGTTTCCGGAAGAACTTCCGGCAAGATTGATAGAATTGTATTCTTTTACTAATGACATTGTATTAGACCCGTTTATGGGAAGCGGAACTACTGCCATAGCCGCTTTGAAGGCAGGGAGAAATTTTGTTGGCTATGAGGTTAACAAAGAGTATACCGACCTCGCCTCTAAGCGAATAAATGATGCTTTTAACGGCTTGCCGCTGCCGGCATATATATAAATTGTATATGCCTTAAAGGAATTATTATGCAATTAAAACATATTGCAAGAAATTTATACTTTAGGCTTGCGGCGATTATGGCGCTCTCTTACATACTGACACAAGCCTTTGCCCTGGACAGCTTTGACTATATTATTGTGCTGTATATATTGCATATCCGCATTATTTCAGAGGATAACGCTATCCCCTTTGCTTTCACCTTCGGTCTGTTTTATGACCTTGTTTACCCCATTTATCTGGGAGCAGGGGTTCTTCTCTTTATGGTGCTGAATCTCTTTAAGATATATGTTTTTCAGTTGGTTGATATGTCTAAGCTATATTCCCACTTTATCTTTGCCATAGGGGTTTTGGCGGGCTATCTCCTGGTTACCCTAAAACTCTTTGGTTTTCCGCAGATGACCATTCTTATGAGTTTTGCCTACTATTTTACGGTAAATTTTGCGGTATCCATAGTGGTTCTTTTAATTTTTGGGAGAAGGTATGCCGTTTCAGCCGCTTAAAGAAAATGTAATGCACTATTTTGCCCTGCGGGTTCGCTTTGCCGTTTTTATAGTGGTCGTTCTCTGTGCGGCGGTTTCTTTCAGGCTTATGAATCTGCAGGTATTCAGATATAATGAGCTTGCCGCCCTTTCGGAAAACAACAGCGTCCGCATAATGCGGATAAGGGCGGATCGCGGCTTTATCAAGGACCGCAGCGGAAGAAACCTTGTTTTGAACGCCCCTGGCTATGAAGTTGAAATTGTTAAAGAAGATATAAAAAATGTCAATGAATTGCTGGACAACCTTTCAAAATTTGTTCTCCTAGATAAAAATAAGGTACAGAGCCGAATAAAAAGATCGTATTTTTATGAACCGGTGAAGGTGACAAGGGGATTAACTTTTGAAGACATTTCCTATTTTATGGAACATTCAGAAAACTATCCAGGGGTTCAATTCATTGCCGACCCGATGCGCAGTTATGATAACAGCACCATATTCAGCCATATTTTAGGCTATGTGGCGGAGGTAAACGAGCAGGAAGTGGCGGAAGGGTACCAACCCGGCGATATTGTGGGAAGAAGCGGGTTGGAACGGCAATTTGAGAGAGAACTTAGCGGAATAAGCGGTTCAAGAAGGGTTATTGTTGACAGCCTTGGACGGGTAATGGAAACTTTAAGCGAGATTCCGCCTGTTCCAGGGAGAAATATCATCCTTACCATTGATTATGCCTTGCAGAGCTATATTGATACGATTATGGACGGAAGAGTAGGTTCTGTAGTGGTGCTTGACAATGCGGACAACTCCATTATCGCTATATACTCTTCTCCTACCTATGATCTAAATAAATTCAACCCTTTTATAACCGATGAAAACTGGCAGAAACTTGCAGGGGATGCCCAAAAACCCCTTTTGAACCGCTCAATAGAAGGGATGTATCCCCCGGGTTCGGTATTTAAGATAATGGTGGCGGTGGCGGGGCTTATGGAAGGGGTGATAACCCCTGAGACAACTTTTTATTGCTCCGGTTCTTTTAAAGCTACCGCCAGAACCAATATTATTCACAACTGTTGGCGGAGATACGGTCATGGGGAGATGAAGTTAAAACGCGCCATCGCGGAATCCTGTGATGTTTACTTCTATAATGTCGGCTATCTTTTGGGGATAGATAAACTCAGCGAATATGCAAAAAAATTTATGCTGGGCAACCTAACGCAGATCGATCTTCCCAATGAAAAAACCGGGGTTTTCCCAAGCAGGGAGTGGAAGTTGCAGGTATTGAACGAGCAGTGGTATCCGGGGGAAACAGTCAACATATCCATAGGGCAGGGATATACTACCACAACCCCTCTCCAGATTGCCGTAATGGTTGCATCCATTTTTAACGGAGGTTATGTTTATGCGCCCCGGATTGTTTCTGCCGTTGAAGACCCCATAACGGGGGAGAGGGCGGAGATTGCCCCCACCCTATTAAATCAGGTGAATATCCCTAAGGAAGTTCGGGACACTGTTATGGAAGCCCTTGTGGATGCGGTAGAGGATAAGCGGGGAACTTCTTGGAGGGCAAGAGTGGCGGAAGTTAGACTTGGAGGGAAAACCGGCACGGCGCAGGTGATAAGCCTTAAAAGAACCGAAAATATGAAAGAGGAAGATATTCCTCTCAATTGGCGGGATCATAGTTGGTTTACAGGGATATATCCCTCCGATAACCCGCGCTATGCCGTGGTAGTGCTTGTGGAGCACGGTGGCTCCGGAGGCAAATCCAGTGCCCCGTTGGCAGGTGCCATAATAAATAAAATGGTTTCTATGGGATATAAGTGAGATAGTGCATACCCTTTGATTAGTATGCAAAAAATGGGATAAGGCGGGTTCATTTTTTCCCTGTAAAGTGTTTTTGAAAATGTCCCGAAAAATTTAAAAGATAAGTATATGGGATTTCAATTTTTGGTTTTTTATTGTTAAGATCCGGAGAGGGAACCGGAAGGCAATTAAAAGGGAAATAGTGGATTAAGGTGGTTTCGCCGCCCTCGCTGGTCGCTACGCTCCCTTTGTCGCTCGGTTGCGG
>JAITJJ010000219.1 GCA_031278965.1 Deferribacteraceae bacterium | reverse complement strand
GAGGGCTTTATCTATGGAATAATGGCTCTCGGTGTCTTTATCACCTTTAGAATATTGGATTTTCCCGATATGACTGTGGACGGTTCTTTTCCAATGGGCGCCGCCATTACCGCCACTATGATTGCAAGCGGCTTTCACTATACCGCCGCCCTTATAACAGCTGCCATCGGGGGGCTTGCGGCAGGGAGTGTTACCGCTCTTATTCATATAAAACTAAAGATACATAATTTATTGGCGGGGATTCTTACTCTAACCATGCTTTACTCCGTCAATATAAGGATTATGGGGAATAAGGCAAATCAGGCAATAGTCGGCAAATATACTCTATTCACTTGGATTCACAGTACTTTCGATGCGCTTGTAACCGGTATCCAGAAAGCTCTGGGGCTTACCGCAAATAACACAGTATCTGAAATTTTATTCTTTTTAATAATTATAACTGTAATCAAACTCTTGTTAGACCTCTTTTTCCATACCGAAATGGGGCTTGCCATGATCTCTATGGGAGATAACCCCAAGATGATCATCACCCTTGGAATTAACGACAGCGCCATGAAACTTATTGGGGTAAGCCTCGCCAACGGGCTTGTTGCCCTTTCCGGCGGTTTTGCCGCCATGTTTATGGGGTTTGGGGATATTAATTTGGGGCAGGGGATTATAATCTCCGGGCTTGCCTCCGTAATGATCGGCGAATTCGTCCTGAAAGGCAATTCCATGGTTATTAAAACCCTGAGGGTAATAATAGGGTGCATTATATATAAAGGGGTTATGTATTTAGGAAGGCAATACGGCTATGAATACCTGCATATTACAGCGAACGATCTGAAGCTCCTTACGGGGCTGCTACTTATTGTATGCCTTGCTTTCACACGATTTAAGCCTAAGAAGAAGGCAAAGGCAGGTTCACCTTGATAGAACTTGCAAATGTAACCCAAGTTTTTAACCACGGAACGGTAAATGAAGTTACGGCAATTAAAAATCTCTCCTTAAAGATTGACGAAGGGGATTTTATCACCGTTATCGGTTCTAACGGCGCGGGAAAAACCACCCTCTTAAACGTCATCGCTGGGGCAGTGTTCCCCACCGGAGGGAAGGTTTTTATAAATAATAAAAATATTACCAAACTCCACGAATATAAACGCTCCAAACTTATCGGCAGAATCTTTCAAAATCCGCTTTTGGGCACCGCCGGAAGTATGAGCATAGAACAGAATATGGCATTGAGCATCAAAAAAGGGTTCCGCTTGTTTACTCTAGCCCTAAACCGAAGCAAGAGAGAGCGTTTTAGGGAAGAGCTTAAAACCCTGAATATGGGGTTGGAAAACCGTTTGAAAGATACTGTGGGCTTGCTCTCCGGCGGACAACGGCAGGCATTGACCCTCCTAACAACAGTTCTTTCCCGCCCGGCGCTTCTATTGCTGGACGAACATACGGCAGCTCTTGATCCTGGGAATGCGGAAGCTGTAATGCGGCTGACCAGAGATTTTATTGAAAGCTATAAGATGACTGCCGTGATGATAACCCATAATATGCAACAAGCCATAGATTACGGCAACCGCCTTGTTATGTTCTCCGACGGGGAGATAATCTTTGATATTAAAGGAGAGGAGAAGAGCAATTTAACGGTCGCCAAACTTGTTGCCAAATTTAAGGAGATTAAAAACGAGATGATGAATTCCGATGAAATTCTCCTTGATACCGGAGTATAAATATGGGAAAAATCTTATTGTCTGTTTTTCTGGCGGTTTTCTTTTCCGCGCCTGCCTTTGCGGGGCTTACCTTATCCATATTCGGCGGGGAGCGTTATTATTTGGGAAATATGCACAAGCCGTTCAATGAGCAGTTTACAAGGGGCGTCCGCCTTGATTTCGGTAAAAATACATGGCCTGTTAATATTGCTCTGGATTTTTATATAACGAACCATAACGATCTTCACTATATCAACAACACCTTGGCAGAGCTTGACACCACCCTTACTGAAATACGGATCGGTCTTAGAAAGTATTACGGAAAAGGTTTGCGTTTGCTTATCGGGGGAGGGATAGAAAATATGGAGTATGTCCGCAAAGAAAGCTCGGTGTCAGGTTCTCCCAAGTGTTCTGCCTCCACAGGGTATACGCTCTTTAAGAACGGGATGTGGGCGGAAGCGGGGCTAGACTATGCTATCGGCAAGTTTGTTGTAGTGGGACTAAAAGCGGACTATTCCAACGGATATGTATCCTGCGGCAGCCGCACGGTTGATTTAAATGCCGTAAACGGCGGGGTTTATCTGGGAGTAAGCTGGTAAGAATCTGGGGGCGGGCACAAAGCAGAAAAGCCCCTGCAATAAGGGCTTTTCATAAGGAGGGCTAAAATTTTATAAAATGCTCAGGAACGGAGCAGCGCCTTTACTGCAGTTATTTATAGCAGTTTTTTATTTTGTATACTATATGGAAGGCAAGAAAATCCCTTCACCGGAGTTAAAAGGACATAGTAAAGGTTTAATACTCCCGCTCTAATAAGAATATTTTAACAAAAATCCAAAATATAATAAATCTTATGAGAAATAGTAAAGGCAAAAGAGTGCTTAGGCATAGAATGGTTATCCTTGCGCAAGAGAAAGGGATACACTCCGCTGCGGCGGAGTGCGCCTGCACTGTTAATACTGTCTGCAAATGGCTTGGGAGATATAATGATAAAGGCTATAAAGGTCTTGAGGAACTGTCCGGAGCTCCTCATCACAGCAAATGTCTAAGCGAGGCGGATAAGAAGGTTATCATAAAAAGCCGCAATAGATACAGAGGTTTAGGATTGAGGAG
>JAITJJ010000190.1 GCA_031278965.1 Deferribacteraceae bacterium | reverse complement strand
ACAGCCCAAATTTGGTTCAAAAAACACTTGAGATTTATACCGATTCTATGGTATTTGAGAGTATGAACTATCGTTTAAACCTCTTTTAGGTTTATTTGGCTTCTATATTTTACCCGTATGCCGCTGTTTTAGTAACGCTAGCATTAATTTGGAGTATCGTACATTATGGAAAAACATCTTAGGCACCATCAACATCACAACTTATCCGGGACTACATTATTTGAAGTCAGTTGGGAAGTCTGTAATAAAGTAGGCGGTATATATGCCGTAGTAAGCAGCAAAGTGTTGGAAGTGGTGGAGCATTTCGGCGATAACTACTACCTTCTGGGCCCTGATGTGGGGAATAATCCGGGCTTTATTGAAACAGACGAGCCTTGTTGGAATATTATAAAGCCCGCCGTTGAAGCAGAAGATATTGTATGCCGTTTCGGTAGGTGGAATATCCCTGGTAATCCGAAAGTTATCCTTGTAAAGTTTAAAGACCGTTACAATGAAGGTCAGATTTTATATGAGCTTTGGAACGGTTACGGCGTAGATTCTCTCTCCGGCGGATGGGACTATGTTGAACCAGTTCTATTCAGCACAGCCTGCGGAGAAGTTATTGCCGCAATCTGTCAGGAGCTTAGAAAACACACAAAAAAACCTAAATTCCTTGCCCAATTTCATGAATGGATGTGCGGTGCGGGGATTTTTAACCTTCGCAAACTTGCCCCCGAAGTGGGAACGGTTTTTACTACCCATGCCACAGTGCTTGGGCGGTCTATGGCAGGCTCCGGCTTTGACATATACCGCCAGATGAGCAAAATAAACCCTAAAACGGAGGCAGGGGCATATAACGTAACGGCAAAGTCTTCTCTCGAATCCGTATGCGCCATCAATGCCGATAGTTTTACAACTGTCGGACGGATAACGGCGGATGAATCGGCGCTTTTCTTAGGGAGATACCCCGATGTGCTCACCCTTAACGGGCTTGACATGCGGATAATCTCAGACTACAGCACAAACCGCACAAATCCCAACATCTTTAGAGGGCTTATCCTGGAAAAGGCATCAACCCTCCTGCGCCACCAACTGCCGGATGATACCAAGATATTCATCACCTCCGGCAGATACGAATACCATAATAAGGGGGTGGATATTCTCCTTGACGTGCTGGGGTCTATAAAATCTGTTCTCAGTCAGTCCAACACCACTATCCTTATGCTTTTAACAGTGATGGGTGGGCATAACGGGGTAAATAGCGATGCAGTGTCAGGAGATCCCAATAAAAAATCGGATCAAGGCGAAAACTGGATTTCAAGCCATTACATATATAACCAGCCGCAGGATTCTATATTGAACGCTTGCCGCAAACTCGGCTTAAACAACGCGGAAGATACCAAAGTTAAGATTATCTTCCTCCCGGCGCTTTTAGACGGCAATGACGGCTTTCTGAATATGACGTATTACGATATACTCTCCGCCTGTGATCTTGGGGTTTTCCCCTCATGGTATGAACCTTGGGGGTATACTCCGCAGGAAGCCATAGCCCACTCGGTGCCCACCATTACCACAGACCTTTCTGGTTTTGGCATATGGGTTAGGGAGGTTGATGAGGAGAAGAAAGGGGTAACTATCCTCTCAAGACGGAATACGCAATATGAAAAAACAAAGGAAGAGCTGCAGAATGTTCTCCTTGAATATGCCGGTATGAGCTCCGAAGAGCTTCTTGAAAGGCGGCGGATAGTCCGCTTCCTTGCAAGCGAATGTTCTTGGGAGCACTTTTTCCCCTACTATTTGCAGGCATACGTACTTGCCGCTTCAAAAGCCGAAGAGCGGATTGCGTTTGAAATGGAATCGTCCTCGGATAGCGGTTCCATCCGCTTAACCGGTTCCGGCAACACCGACAGCCCGACATTAAGGCTTTTTACGGCGGTTGCCCCGCTCCCTCCCGCAATATCAAGGATAGCAGAGCTCGCGTATAATTTCTGGTGGGCTTGGAATCCGCTCTGCACAGAGCTCTTTTCCGACTTAAATCCGCAGGTTTGGGAAAAGAGCGAGCACAATCCGGTCGCAACGATGAAATCCGCCAGCACTCAACGCTTGCACTCCTTGGAGGAAGATGTTGTATTTTTGCGCTTGTATAACAGCGTTTTGGACGGATTTGACAAATATATGAAAACTCCGTTAAAGACTTTTGGAAAGATCACGCCGGAACGCCCGATTGCGTATTTTTCCACTGAATACGGCTTAAACGAGTGTCTTCAGATATATTCCGGCGGTTTGGGGGTGCTTTCGGGGGATCATCTGAAGTCCGCCAGCGATCTATCCGTTCCCCTGGTGGGCGTCGGGCTGTTATATAAAAACGGCTACTTCCATCAGCAGATTGATAAAGACGGTCGGCAGGTGGCAATATATCCTGAGAACGATTTTGACAATCTCCCTGTTACTATGGTTAGAGATGATGACGGCTTCCCGTTGCGGGTAGATGTGAAACTGCCGGGGAGAACCTTATCTGCTCAGATATGGCTTGTAAATGTGGGAAGGGTGCCGCTTTATCTTATGGATACGGATATTCCAGAAAACACCACGGATGATCGCCGCATAACGGCGCGCCTTTATGAAGCCGATCGGGATATGCGGATACGTCAGGAGATACTTTTGGGTGTGGGCGGGGTAAGAATGTTAAATACACTTGGTATCACCCCCGCCTGCTACCATATGAACGAAGGGCATTCGGCGTTTTTAATTATTGAACGAATTCGCCACTTAGTGCAGGAAAAAGCTTTAACCTTTCAGGAAGCAGGGGAGGTTGTAAGAGGCTCAAACCTTTTTACCACCCATACCCCCATTGATGCGGGGAATGAGGTTTTCAGCGTTGATCGCATGCACGACTATTTCACCCCATATGCTCACAATATGGGGATTTCCTGGAGCGATTTTGTCAGTATGGGTCAGTTTGCGGGCACAGAGCGGAGCAATATCTTTGAGATGACGGTTCTAGCGCTTAAATATTCATTTAAGGCAAACGGCGTGAGCGAGCTTCACGGATATGTTGCAAGAAATATGTGGAAGAACGGGTGGAAGAAGATACCAACTATTGAGGTGCCCATAGGCTTTGTTACAAACGGGGTTCATATGCCGTCCTATGTTGGCTATTCCATGCAGATGCTTTTGCAGAGGGAGCTCAGCGAAAGCTGGATCTATGAAAAACCCGAATCCCCCATATGGGAACGGATTGATCAGATCCCCGACAGTCAGGTGTGGAGTTCTAAGCAGTTGCAGAAAGCGGCGCTGATTACCCGCATACGGGAGAGTATACCGGCGTTATTCAAGAAACTCTCCGTTCCTTATGACTTGCAAAAACAGGCATTGGCGCACTTAAACCCTAATGCCCTTATCATAGGCTTTGCAAGGCGCTTTGCCCCGTATAAAAGGGCGAATCTCTTATTTGCCGATATAGAACGCTTCAGCAAGATTGTAAATGATGATGCCCACCCCGTGATCTTTGTATTCGCAGGGAAGGCGCACCCGGCGGATACGCAGGGTGCGGACATTATGCAGAGCGTAATCAACTATATGAGGGACCCCCGCTTTATCGGCAAAGTCTTTTTTATAGAAGACTATGATCTCTCGGTATCCAGAGCGCTTGTTCAAGGGTGCGACGTATGGCTCAACACCCCCCGCAGACCCTATGAAGCCTCCGGCACAAGCGGACAGAAAGTTCCGGTAAACGGCGGCTTAAATCTAAGCATATCGGACGGTTGGTGGTGCGAAGGCTACAACGGGAAGAACGGGTGGACCATCGGACCGGTGGCTAGGGGGGAGATTCTCCTTGACCAGAACGATTATAACGATGCCTCATCCCTGTACACTCTTTTGGAGGATTCCGTCATCCCCGCTTTTTACGGCCGTTCTTCCGACAATCTCCCACACAACTGGATTGAATTTATGAAAAACTCCATGAAAACCCTTGTGGGGATGTATAGCTCCAACCGTATGGTGAGCGACTATATTCACGATTATTATATGCCCGCTGCAAAGAGGTATCTTGATCTGGCGGAAGACGATAATTCGCTGGCAAAACATATATCAGCGTGGAAATCATCGGTGGGAGGGAGGTTCAACTCCGTAAAGATAAACGAAATTATTATTGACGGGCTTGACAACAACCAGATGAAGATCAACGAGCCGATCAGTATTAAAGTATATCTGACTGCCGGAGAGATGATGTCGGAAGAGTTGCTGGTGCAATTTGTAGTGGGTTCGGGCTCCGGCATCGAATATGCGGCGGCACCGGATATTGTGGAGATGAAGCGCACGGGCGTAAACCGCAATACTTTAATTTATAAGGCAAAATATATGGTTTCAAGGGAAGGCAAACAGCTTTACGGCGTGCGGGTCTTCCCGGTAATGAAAGGGCTTGCCTCTCCGCTGGATACACACCTTGTATTGTGGGGATAAACCACCGGATTTTTTTGAAAGGGGACATGCTATAGCGAAGCACGCTGTAACTGGCGCCTTCGGCTATTCGGGTAAATATCTTGCCAAACGCCTTTTGTATGCGGGGGAAGAGGTAATAACCCTTACCAATTCTCCGAACCGCCCCAAACCCATTTGAAGGGAAGGTAAAGGCGTGTTGACGTTCTCTATAATACCTATGGGGTGAGGTTTAATCACACCAAGTGGGCGGGAGTCCGCCGCCTTATGCTGGTATCACAAACGCTGATGAAGAATCCCTCTTAAATTTTGTCTTTCAGAGGACATCTTGGCTTAAAACATTGTGCTATTGTATAATTCCATTTTTAAGTCATTAGGTATATAATATTCCTAAAGAACGACAGGAGGGGATATTATGGCTCGAAAAGCGAGCGGGCTGCCTGTATTGGGAATAGCTTTATGGCAAAAGCGATAA
>JAITJJ010000168.1 GCA_031278965.1 Deferribacteraceae bacterium | reverse complement strand
AACGCCTCTTCTATCTTCCAGAGACCCTTGTATATACCTATTATCTCCTCGTCTCTTTTATCAATTTCGCTGGTCACTATGGAGTAGTAACCGTCATACTTCTCATCCTCCGACAGCTTCTCATAGTCAAATGTTGGAATTGCTTTCGCTACCTCCCCCGTTTTATTATCAAAGACTATCCCCTTAACATACTTAGCCGCTCCATAGGAGGTCGCTCTATTGTATTTGTCGGGATTATTCACCATGTCGTGTGCTTTAAGGATAGTTTCACTCCTCTCAGCCCTGGCACGCTCTGCATATTCCCTGCTGTAAAATACCACCTGTTTCTCATATATGTTTATCTTGCTCTTCCTGCCACTCATAATATCCGTCACTTCCAACTCTCTGGCGGCAATCTTGGACTTTATCCTGAAACCCTCACTAACATGGCGGTATCCTTGCTCATTAAGAACATACTCCTTAAACTCTTGCTTGCCGCCCCTTACCGTCTGCGAATATACATAACCGCTCTGATTTAGTATATTGCTCTGAATATTCCTCTGGGTGTTCAACCCTCTGTCCGCTGCCACTATCACACGACCAAAGTTATACTCCCGCCTAAGCTCTGATGAGAGAGGGCTCAACGTCTCACAGTCATTGGTGCTGCCAGGAAATAATCTGTAAGAGACAGGGATACCATTGGTATCTAAAAATAACCCCATTTGAACTATAGGATTGGGGCTATGTTCACTGGATACTCCATATTTCCTCAATCTGTCAGCTTCATCAATCTCAAAGTAATAATTGGTTACGTCATAATACACAAGCTCACAACTCCTGCCGTAACGCTCACCCACCTTATTGTTAATATGCCTCTGAACCTTATCCTTCAACTTGTTTACAAAGCTAAGGCAGCGGTATACATCGTCCAATGAAAAATCGGTCTTATCAAAATACCTATCCTTCATCTCATAGGTCTTCTTCCTGGATGCAGGGCTTAGTATCCGTGAATATACCAGCAGCTTCATTATGCTGGATACATTATACCCCGCCTTTAACCCTCGTGAGTTATTGCGGAAAAATACATCCAGCTCCAACTCGTGGTATATCCTGGAAAGGGCGGCATAACCAAAATTCTTACGATTACCCTTATCCTTTGTAAGAGTCTTTGCCTTATCTATTGTAATTGTGAGCGGGGGGTTATTCTCCTTTTCCGCTCTGGTCATCTCCTCTGCTACTCGCTCAAAATGTGCTATCGGGTCTGAATACTCCTTCTCCAACTTCTCCAAATAACCGAGCGATAATATGACTTTGCCCCTATTCTTGCCGCTTGCTTTATCTCTGTAACCTTTGACTATAGACAGATAAGTTTTGCCATTGCTTTTACCTTTTCTTAGATACATACCAAACTTCCGCAATAAATACTTACAGAATAATATCATAAAAAGACAACTATAGTCAATAATAATCTTAAAAAATATTCAAATATTTGACAAAAAAATTTACCCCAAATACCTTGATAATAAATACTCTGCATCATCTCTCAATTGTTAATGAAACTGCAAAACTAGGGAAAATAATTATTTAGTGTTGACAATTTATTTGTTGTAGTTAAAATACATGCTATGAATTTTGGAGGATACAATGAAAAAGATTCTTGTGCTGTTAGGGATACTTGTATTTTGCGGAGTTGCATCTGCAAGTCAAATGAACACTGGTTGCGGTCTCGGAACTATGTTGCTTGGGGATAAAAAGGATACAAAATTAATGCAAATCCTGATTACCTGTACCAACGGAACTACCACCAACCAATCCATAGGTATCACCTTGGATATTGATGCATTTAAGTGCAAAAAAACCTCTAGCTGGGCTTCTAACAAAACTGTTGAAGAGTTTGTGCAAGCAAATATGGATAGTATCGTTAGAGATGTTGCTCAAGGCGAAGGCGACACCATTACTTCTATTGCCCAAATACTTGAAATTGAAGATGTAGATACTTTTGCACACAAATTGCAAGACAATTTTGCCTTGATCTTCCCGTCAAAAGATGTGGAATTTGCTTACGTTGCCGAAGCAATAGTTGTTATCAGCCATAGCTAAACTGCTTTACTTTAGCTTTTCGGGGGGCGTAGCGCGCCCCCTTTTTCTTCTTTTAATCTTAGTATTTTGTGCCCTTTTGCCTTTAAGGGTTCTTGCCGTAGAACTCTCTCCGCTTGAAGTCATAGAAAAAGCCATAGAAGATGCTGAAAATAAGCGGTTATATGAGGATTATTATTGGGAAGTGCTTCTACACTATCAAGACGGTTGGTTTTCAAATCATAGCTTGATAGATAGTCCATCTTTTTTTCTATCCCCAAAAGGGAAGACGGACAAGAAAAGTGAGATGGATGCCACCATTAGGGCGCTCTTTTCAGAGGACACGACCCTTGGAGATTCCCACCCGCAATGTCTATTCCCTGCCCGCACCGCTTGGCTTTCGGAAAACCTTCCCATTATGAAAGAAAACTTGAAAAAAGCCGAATGTTTGCAATTTGATAATATAACCTCTAGGATAGATCCCACAAAACTAACGTTAGTCCTTCCGTTTTACTCCCGCGGGGAACCTGCCACAGCTTTCGGACATACCTTACTGCGGCTGGAAAAGAAAAATAGCGCCCCCCTTCTGGGATACAGCGTAACATATGCTGCAAGCGGCTATGAAGATTCTATGGTGTTTGTTTATATATTGAAAGGGCTGCTCGGAGGATACGACGGAAAATATGCGGTGGATCCTTATTCAAAATCAATAAATTCATATACCGCCATAGAACAGCGCGATCTCTGGGAATATGAAACCAATCTGACCGAGGAGGAAGTCAAGAGGCTCTATCTTCATGTATGGGAGTTGAGCTATACTGCAGCCGATTATTATTTTTTAGATGAAAACTGCGCTTATAATCTCCTTTTTATACTGGAGGCGGGGAGATATGGTCTGAAACTACGTTCCAACTATCTTTTCTTTCTCCCAATAGACACTATCTATCTTGCAAAGGCGGGGGGAATAATTGCCCGTCAGAAAAGCTTCCCTTCAAACCTTAAAAAGATGGAGAGCATAGCCTCAACACTCCCTTCAAAGGGGGTTAAGCTGGCAAAACAGATAAGTCGGAGCAAGATTTCTCCAGAAGAAGTCCGCTCCAGCGATTTAACGCAAACAGAACAAGCCGGCACCCTTGATCTTGCAGGAGAGCTTATCCGTTACAGATTTCAAAAATATTCCAGTGAAGACGAATTGGAAATTTATAAAGCCCTAAGCTATGACGTATCTTTTCTCCGCTCCTCCTACAGCGTCAAGTCAAATTACGAGATAAAAGGTCTGCAAATTCCTCCAGAGGACGGTCATAAGCCCGGCAGATTAAAACTTTCAACAGGTGCCAGAGATGAATCTTTTTTCCTCCGTTTTGCTCCCCGTCTGGTTTTCCACTCATTGGAGGATAATTCGGCAGGTTATTTGGACGACAGCTTCGTGGAGGTTCTTTCGCCTTCAGTCCTCTATTTTCCTGAAGAAGGCAGATATAAGTTGGAGCAGCTGAAAATTGCAGAGATAAAATCCCTTGTTGCAAGTAGCGTAATCAGCAGTAACATTGCTTGGAAAGTCTCGTTGGGTTTGGAAGAAGAGAATAAAGATATTGATAATTACCGGCTGGCCCTATCGGTATCCGCAGGGGGAGGGCTTGCATTTAAGCTGCCGTTTGAAGGATTATTCTGGTTTCTGGCAGAAGTTGAAGGGCGCGGGAAAGGAAGCTATAGGGGTTATTTTTACGAAGGTATCGGGGCAAGTTCCGGTTTTTTCATCCCTACAGGGAATTTTGGCAAGTTTATAACGGAAGGGCGCTATATGTACTTCCCTAATCATATTGATGACAGAAAAACAGATATTTCCGTTAAATATGCTCTGTATCCATCCCAAAACCAAGCCCTTACCGCAGAAGGCGCATTTTCAAGGAAAGCCAGTGAATTCAGTTTATCTTACACGCTATATTTTTAAGTTTTGTTGTCTCCTTTTTAGTCTCATCTATCTGATTCACGTCTTTCTTCCACAAGGTACATAATTTTCTCAAGATTCTCCGCATTTGGACAGGGTTTACCTACCGTTTTATCAGTGAGAATAAACTGTGTCCGTTTGAGGGGGCACCAGCAGAAAGAGGGATCTTGCACAAGCTGATACCTACGAGGATGCCGCGGGATAACGGGAAAGCGGAGCGGAGCCATAGTAACGACCAGCGGTGTTTTTACTATTGGGAAAAATTCGGTGACGTAGAGGAGTTGAACAGGAAGTTGGCTATCCATTCTGGAGTAGAGCAACAACAAGACAATGCGGACGCTGGGATGCAAAAGCCCGATAGAGCGTCTTGAGGTATTTCTGGCAGCAGGTTGGGATGCAACGCCGCTGCATGAAGCCTGACGAGCCGTAGGCGTTGTGATAAGGCCGTTTCTGCATTGCGCAAAGTAAACCTTAACCTTGCTTACGTTATCCCCAAGCATAGCTTTCACGCATTTTATAAAATCCTCGGCGTATAACGCCAACTCCGCGCCCCTTGCTTTTATATTGAACTTCGCGCCTAACCTCCGAAATATTACGGCGTAATCCGCAATACGCTCTTCTTTCAGCAGTATCGCCGGTATATCAAGGCTTTTAAGAGTAGATGCGGCGCTGCTCTCTTCCGGGTCGCCCGAATAGAACACCACCGCTTTTGTAATGTGCGCGGAGAGGAGTGACTCTCTGTCCGGCATATTCCCCCGACCATACCGCCCGCCGACTATTGGAAGTTTCTGATATTTCTCTGATATATAAATCACGTAGCGCCCCGTTCCAACTCACAAGGTTATCCAGAGATAAGAGATAGATCATAAAGTTTGCCTTGTAATACTTATCTCCGCTCTCTGCCGAGTCCTCTCAAACAAATATAAAAACAGCCCTGTTATCCGTATCTTTATAATACAATCTCCGTCAGTTATGTGTCGGCATCTGTTTTTTTCAGCTTGAAAGTCATCCGAACTTTAGCGCAGCAACTCCACCTCAATTACGTCGCCGATTGAGGCAGGTTCAGGGGGAATTTTCGTTACATACAGCCCGTCTGCTTTCAGAGCGTCCGTAGTATGCCTGTTTCTGTGACTGACGGGATGGGCAAGATAACCGTTTTCTGTTTTTTCAAGATCGATTCTCACAATAGCCTCAAATCGTTCGCCCTGTCCGCCGTCTATCGGTTTGGTCAGAGTTGCTTTAACGGTTCTGCGGAGTGCCGGTGCTTGTCTTAGCGCTTTTGCTATGACAGGTCTTACCGCCCAGTCAAGCCCGTTAAAGCAAGCTACGGACGGACCCGCCACATTGATTACAGGTTTGCTGTTCACAACCGCCATTGCCATCGGCTTGCCGGGTGCGGAGGCTACGCCGTGATTGCTTATTACGCCGCGTTCTGCAATGACACGGTGTGAAAAGTCTTCGCCTCCCTTGGATGTTCCAGCGTTGATAACAACTATATCGCACTCTTTCAACGCCTCATCAAGCGCAGCGTTTATCTCGTCAAGGTTGTCACGGACTATAGGGAATATCACAGGTTCCGCTCCCATCTCCTCCAACATATACTTTGCCATATATGAGTTTGAGTCCACACACTGACCCCTTTGCGGAAGTTCCCCAAGCGGGATAAGCTCGTTTCCAGTGGGAATAAAGGCTACTCTCGGCTTTTTGAGAACCACAACCGCTGCTACCCCTCCGATAGACAGCGCTGATATATCGCAGGCGTTTATCTTCGCATACTTCGCTCCGATTAGCGCTCCCTTAGGCAATTGAGCGCCTCTGCCCTGAACATTCCAACCGCTGACAATCCCTTTCTCCATGTCCTCCGCGAACCTTATTCCGCCGTTCGGCAAAATGGTTACATCTTCAATCTGGATCACGGCGTCAAAGTCGTCAGAAAAATCGTCGCCCGTATCAGCTCTGCAATAATCAACCCCCAGCTGCCAGAACGCTGCGATTTCATTCAAAGCTTTCACGCTCCCGTTTAACGGGAGAGCAGTAAATACAGAGCTTTTTACCCCGATCCCGTCCATTGAAGATGCCCGTACTACGGGTTTGTCAACCAGCGAGAACACATCGCAGGCAAGAACCCTCCCGTATGCCTCGCGTGTTTGCACAACCTCGGTTGAGGGTTCGGGAACACTCCACACCTCAAAAAAGCGTGACAGCGTCTCCGCACGTGTTGGTAGTCCCATTACTTTTTTCATATTAAGAACCTCTGTAAAATATATATAAATATTCGCTTAAAGTCAAGTATATTCAGATCAGATCAAAGCTAATCGGTATGGCTATTCTGGCGCTTGAGGGCGGGATTGGGAAGGGAGCGGCGTTTTTTACTGCCGCCGTGCCGGCGTCATCTAATACAGGATAGCCGCTGCTTTCGGTTATAGTGATGTTTGAAACTGTGCCGTCTGTATTTATAGTGAAAGCTACCGTCAGCTTCCCTTTAATCCCGCTTCTTTTCGCCTTGGGCGGGTAAATTGTATATTTTGCAACGCGCCTTTGGATATAATTAAAGTTTTTGCCGAGATAAACCCGCACTTCACCCTCTCCCGTTGAAGCGGACTGAGAACCTTGCGGTGAACTCTGTTCCTGCGGCTTATCGCTTGTTTCGCCTTCACTCCCGGCATATCCTTCCGCTTCCGCACTTTCTTCAATAGGTTCCGTTGGCATTTCTATCGGGAGCGCCACATCCGGCACCGATCTCTCCTCGGCTTTGGGTTTAATCTCTTTGGGGATCTCTTTCGGAATTGGTTTCGGCTTGGGCGGCTTCGGCTTGGGCGGAGGCGGCTTAACTTCCTTCTTGGGTTCTTCTGCAACCGGCGCGGGGGCGGGTTCTTCCGGTTTCTCAAATATCACAGAGGACATCTCAAGCCTTGCCGTCTTATGTTTGGGCTGATTAAAATAGCTGCTTCCAAAAACAAGCCCCGCTACAAGAACAACGTGTATGAGAGCGGATACGGCAAAGGAACGTATCATCTTGAAACCTCTGTTTGCAGATTTATCTTTTCAAAACAGAGCTCTTTTAAAAAGCTTATAAGCTCGGCAAACGGCAGTGCGGCGGCTTTCTTATCCGCCCGCGCCATTATATGCGCACTCGCCGGTGCATGGTGAGCGGAGAACTCTTTAGTTCCTCTAATGAACTGACAGATATTCCAAAATAAAACACGCCATCCTCGTATTCTCTCCAAAGTTCCTGCACGCCCTCCCGCATGAACGCTTACTACGGCATTGTCCGAAGTTGCAGCTCTTCTAATATATATTGACATAATTTTATTGCCGCTAAAAACGTATTTTTTGCTAAACTAGTTTTTTATCAAAAAGCATAAAACGTTTCTATTTATTGTATTTATTAATTTTTTATATACAAGCCTTTTTTCAAAATGGACAAAGAGCTTGCTTGTAAGGAGAGATCGTTTAAAAACAGGTGCTGCAGCCATCGTTATCCGTAAATTCCTTTATAGTTGGGAAGGAAGCCAGAAGCAGATACAACCCCGCTCCTAATGCCGGAAACGCCTTCAGAGCGGGGTTGCAGGGGGTGTGAGAATTGGGGATGCGGTCACCCCTAGTAACGTGTGTCAGTAATAATGGTTTGTATTCGGAAAATCCTTCTGCTCATCGCCAAGCCCTTTCAAAACAGGCAGTTTATAGCTCCTTGCTGAGTAATTCGTATCCCATACGTCAAGCGAAAAGTTAAGCGTATCCAGGAAAAACTCCGGTCTGCCCGCGTCAAAACCGCTTACGGAAATACCGTCTTTAATTGAACCTTCATCTATCGGTCCCGGTAATACCGGCATATCTCCGAAAGCGTAGTTGGCTCCGCTGTTTGTATACAGGTTGTTGCCGATACGTGTGCTTGCCGTTACGCCGTAAACATATTCGTTAACCGCCGCACTGTAGGCGATATAAGCATAAGACGCGGCAGTCGAAGCGGAGTTTCCAATCAAGCCGCCGGCAGAGGCGGCGGAATTTACAGCCGCCGAAGAGTAGCAGTTAATTATGTCAACTCTGTAAGTGTTATATCCGATTAGCCCTCCAGCATACGAAGCGGCATTGGTTGTTCCCAGCAGTTTAAGCGTTCCTGAGGAATAGGAGCTTGTTATTATATTATCGGCACCATTTACGTATCCGGCTATTCCGCCCAAACAGCGGTTGCCTGCCGTGCCGTTGTCTGATGTTATATTCCCGGCAAAATAGCATCT
>JAITJJ010000147.1 GCA_031278965.1 Deferribacteraceae bacterium | reverse complement strand
CGACGGAATCACTCTTGCACAGCAGGCAGGTGCGCGCATTGATGCGTCTGTAGGGCTTGACACCGAAAGCGCATATCCGGCGGGGATTACCGGTTACTATGATATACGCGGCGAGAGTAACCTTGAGAATCAGGCTCTCTACTTTGTAGTAAAATCTCCTTTCCTACGCGTTAATTCAGTGGGCAAACGTTTTATGCGTGAGGATATTGGCGTTTTCCATCAGGAATCGCACTCCATATCCCGCAATAATAATGTTTACTGGACAATATTTGACGAGGCCCTCAAGCAGGACTTTATTAATAAAGGAACCGTTGCGCTGAAAATGCCGCCGCCTATCCTCCCTCCGCAGATAACCCCTTATCTGAAGGCTCTTGACGCAGGGCTTGAAAAAGCCTATGCTAAGGGCTATGCCTATAAAGCAAACACAATAGAAGAACTTGCCCAAAAGATAGGCGCCGATCCCAAAGTTTTGAAAGCCACGGTTGACAGGATGAACGCTCTCGCCAAAGCCGGCTTTGATGACGATCTCCTCTTGAGTAAAGATTTTCTGCGAACCTACTCAAAACCCCCATTCTATGCCCTAAAAGGGGTTCACGTTATCCTAAGCTCACACGGCGGGATTCAGTGTGACGAAAACTTTCAGGCGATAGGGGATAATTTAAAACCAATCCCCGGACTTTTTGTAACGGGAGTTCTTATCGGTTCTTATGTAGGAGATACATATCCCATAAATATTGCTCCCGGTAACTCCAGCGGTTTCGGAATAGCCGCCTCAAGGCTTATAATAAACCATATTGCCAAAGAGGTGAAAAAGTAATCGTAAATATTTGGGGGCAACAGATGAGGCAAGTGTTCGTTCATAATCCTTATGTTTATAGTAGCGAGCCGCCGGAAATTAAAAATGTGTATTTCCGATATGGCGTTTTTGAAAGGCTAAAACGCGGCACCCCTGTGATTCACGGGGGTGCTCACGGCAGATTCTACTTTCTGAAAAAGGGGTTGGGCGCTTGCATTTTCACAGATAAGAACGGACGCAGCCACATCTTTACCCTTGTCCTGCCCGGACAGGCTTTTGGAGATATAGACGGCATAACCAGAGAAACAGTCAACTGCACCGATATGGTTATCCGTCCTTCAGAAGTTTTGAGTATCGACTACGAAACTTGGTATAAGCACATCGGTTCCAGAGCGGAAATACTGCTTATCTCTGCTAAAAGCATAATTAACAGACACGACGCCATGATGGAGCAGATGATTGCAAACTATACCCTGCGCATACCGGAAAGGATAAAAGTGCTGCTGAAAGCGCTTATTACCACAGAGTTTAACGATTATAGAATCGGCTGGAACAAGGTGCCGTTCAATTTGAGCAATGTTGAATACGCTGCGCTTGTGGGAGCCACCAGGGTAAGCATAAGCAGGCTGTTTACGGAGTGGTCGTTCGAAGGCTTGCTGAAGAAGAACAACCGCGAGCTTTTTGTGCATACGGATCTTCTTGCTGATGTATATGACTGGATGATTGCAGATTAAACTTTGAAAATATACATATGGGATGGACGGATGAGAATATTCAGCACTTTTCTTATATTAGCCTCTTTGTTCCTTGTCTCTGTTGGTCTTTCCCACGCGCAGAAAGCCGGTGAGATAAACAAACCGCACCTTGAAAGCGGGCTTGACTGCAAAGATTGCCACGAGGCGGATGTCCCTGAGAAGAGGGCGCCTCAAACAGTTTGCATAGAATGCCACTCCGACAAAACAGATGCCGCACCTATTTCTTTTAAGGATATAAGTGGCAAGGATTACAATATAAGTCCGCACGCTTCACACGCGGGACAGATGCGCTGCACGCTGTGCCATAAAATACACGGCAGCTCCGAACTGTATTGCAATCTTGAATGTCACGGTTTTGTGCTGACAGTGCCGTAATATAATGCAGATTGATTTTTCATGATGGCACGAATCCTTCACGCATAATATTTCAGAGCCCTCTTTAAGAACTTCCCTGTATGGGAGATCCTGTTTTTTGCGATAGCTTCCGGTGTACCGCAGGCTATAACTTCCCCGCCCCCGTCTCCGCCTTCCGGACCTAAGTCTATTATATAATCCGCCCTCTTTATGACATCCATATTATGCTCTATAATCACCACCGTATTACCGAGGTCAGCCAGCCTGTCAAAGATGGCGGTGAGCTTTTTTACATCGTCAAAGTGCAAACCTGTGGTGGGCTCGTCAAACAGATACAAGGTTTTCCCGGTCTGCTTCAGCATAAGCTCTTTGGCAAGCTTTACTCTCTGCGCCTCGCCGCCGGAAAGGGTTGTGGCGGGTTGCCCCAATTTGATATAGTTTAACCCCACATCGTTTAAAAGCTCAAGTTTTCTCTTTATAGCAGGCACATTTTCAAAGAATTGAAGGGCGTCCTCCACAGTAAGATCAAGCACATCCGCAATAGATTTCCCTTTAAAATGTATATCAAGGGTATCCCTGTTATAGCGCGAACCGCCGCATACATCGCATTTAACATACATATCCGGCAGAAAGTGCATCTCAATCTTAATATACCCTTCTCCTTTGCACGTTTCGCATCTCCCCCCCTTGACGTTAAAGCTGAACCTCCCCGCCTGATACCCGCGCATCTTTGCCTCCGGGGTGGAGGTGAAAAGGGTACGTATATCCGAGAACAAGCCGGTATAGGTAGCGGGGTTTGAGCGGGGTGTCCGTCCAATAGGGGCTTGATCCACATCTATGACTTTGTCAATAAACTCCATCCCCGAGATTTCATCATAGTCCCCCGAATTGCGAACTCTTGAGCGATAAATGCGGTTCATAAGGGCGGGATAGAGAATATCAAGGGCAAGCGTGGATTTTCCTGAACCGCTTACCCCTGTTATGCAAACCACCGTAGAGAGCGGGATTTCCACATCAATATTTTTCAGATTATTTTTGCGGGCGCCTTTTATAAAAATAGAGTTCCCCCCTGTTTTACGCCGCTTTTGCGGAACCTCTATCTTCATTTTGCCGGAGAGGTAAGCTCCGGTGAGGGAATTTTCAGCTTGAAGGAGCTCTTGCGGGGCCCCTGAAAAAACAAGCTCTCCCCCGTGACTCCCCGCCCCCGGTCCCATATCTATAACATGCTCCGCCGCGAGGATCGTTTCCGCATCGTGTTCCACCACAATCACGGAATTTCCCATATCCCGCAGATTTTTCAGGGTATTCAGAAGTTTTTCGTTATCCCGCTGATGCAGTCCTATGGAAGGCTCATCCAGAACGTAGAGAACCCCCGTAAGGGATGAGCCAATCTGGGTAGCAAGGCGTATCCTCTGCGCTTCCCCCCCGGATATGGTGGCGGACGGGCGGTTTAAGGTGAGATAATCTATCCCCACCGAGATCATAAATTCCAGCCGCCGTATGATCTCTTTTATGATCTTTTGTGCCACTTCGCGCTTAAAACCGGTGAATTCAAGGGATTTAAAGAACTCAAGCGATCTAAGTATATTTAACTTTGAGACCTCATATATATTTTTTCCTCCCACCCGAACAAAGAGAGAATCCCGCTTCAGGCGCGCACCATGGCATAACGGGCACTCGCTGTGGCGCATATAGCTTGAGGCTTCCTCATAATCCGATTGATTGCCGCTTGAAAGAAGGAGTTTAAGATACCCCATAACCCCCGTAAAAGCCTTCTTATAATATACCTTTTTGCTTCCGTTTAAGGTATAAAGTTCCAACGGTTCGGGGGTTCCGTTTAAAAGGATATCGCGCTCCCGATCGCTTAAATCTTTCCAGGGAGCGGTAATACTCACGTTATACGCTGCTGAAAGGGCGGTGAGGGTATTATGGTAATAAAAAGAATCGCTCTTTATCCAAGGGGCAATGCACCCCTGGCGGACAGATTTTCCGGGATCGGGGATTATGGCCGCCTCATCGAAGACAAGCTGCTCCCCCAACCCATCACAGGCGGGGCATGCACCAAAAGGGTTATTGAAAGAGAAGGTGCGCGGCTCAATCTCCGCCATGCTGATATTGCAATCCGTGCAGGCAAAGTGTTCGCTGAAAAGAGTTATTTGCTCACCTTCTTTTATCTCCGCAAGACCGCCCGAGCGGCGCAGGGCGATCTCCACAGAATCCGTCAGCCGCCTTGCGGCATCTTCCTCCACCAAAATACGGTCAATTACAATAGATATGGAATGCTTCTGGTTTTTGTCAAGGTTAAGCTCTTCCTCCAGACGGAACATCTCCCCATTTATGTAGGCGCGGACAAACCCCTCTTTTAAGAGCTCTTTTAAGAGTTTTTTATACTCCCCTTTCTTCCCCCTTATTATCGGTGAAAGAATTTCAATCCTTGCTCCTTTCATAGCGAGGATGCGATCCACTATCTTTTGAACCGTGTATGCTTCAATCTGCTTGCCGCACTCCGGGCAGAACACGTCCCCCACTCTGGCGTAAAGCAAACGCATATAGTCATAGATTTCGGTGATGGTGCCAACGGTGGATCGGGGGTTGCGGCTTATGGATTTTTGTTCAATGCTTATGGCGGGAGAGAGAAAGTCAATACTGTCCACATCGGGTTTTTCCATAAGCTCCAAAAACTGCCGTGCATAGGCGGATAAGGATTCCACATATCTGCGCTGCCCTTCGGCGTAAACTGTGTCAAAAGCAAGGGTGGATTTGCCGGAACCGGAAAGCCCGGTAATGACAACCAATTTATTTTTCGGTATATCCACATCTATATTTTTAAGGTTATGCTGACGTGCCCCCCGCACAAGAATATTAACCGGAATTGCGGTTCCTTCACCCATATTTTTCTCTCATCCTCCCGTTTCATATTCTATTTGCATTTTAGATCATCAATTTTATATAATTTCTCTGAGGAGACACAAGTTCTTAATCTTTGAGGGCTTATGCAGCAAGCACTTTCCGCGACTCCGTCTCTATAAACCGCCTCTAGCACGACGCCGTTTAACTGATATGTTTTTGCGCTCCCCTCCAATTTCCCGTTTTTAAAAACAGTTTCCCTTTTGAGGGTTCCGCTGTCATAATACTCCCTCCCTTCACCAACCTGCACGCCGTTTTCAATAAAACCCTCCGTCTGCAAACCGTCCTTTTTGCCGTCTTTGAAAACAGCTTCCCATTCAAATCTTTCAGCGGTATAACGCTCCCTTACGATGCCCGTCAGCGGTTTACGGTCATTATCCGCCGCAAAATCGGTTCCATCATTAATAAAGGCATCAAATCCGTATATATATTCTTTTTGCGCGAAAAAGAGAAAAGGGATAGTGATAAGAATAAGAACGATAAAAAAATTGCATAAACGCAAACACTCTCATTTATTTATAGTTAAAGTTACAAGATAATAAAGGCTATGTGCTAACCTGTCAAGGGGATAGTCGGGACAGTTTGGGCTATACCCTGGAGATCGTGAGCATCCATTGAAGTTAAAGGTATTTTCACCGGCAGAGTGGCGAGAGATAAAGCGCACAAGCGGATAAGGTAGTGTTTGTTCGGTGGTATATTTTTTAAAAGAAAAAAGAGAAAAAGAAAGGTATAAGATAACACAAGCGAGAGCTCAGTCAAGGTTTGCGGAGCAACCCCGTAGGGTCTTGACTTTGACAGAGAGAGCTTGTGTTATCATCCAAGACCTTTATTCTCTTTTCTATTAAAAATATGGCTTGTTTATAATGACTTATAAAGGAGTGTTAATAAATATTTGAAGTTATCGGCGGT
>JAITJJ010000046.1 GCA_031278965.1 Deferribacteraceae bacterium | reverse complement strand
CAGAAACGTTTGGGGGAAGTTTGCGGGCTATACATGGAATTTGACGGAAAACTACGGTTTCACTGTATCTGTCTACGAACTTGACAAATCCGGCAGAATATCTTGCGGGGTATTTAAAGCCTCCAACGCCTTTGAACCTGAATTATCCGAAAAAGAAAAGGTTGACATTGGGGAAGGATTCACTTTAACTTATGAATTTTTTGATCACCGCACCCCTTCTCTTGGATATAGAATCATAGAACCTTTAAGATTAAGCGTGGATACAGATAAACTTGCTTTACGCGGGTATAAAACGGGTCCGTGGATAAAAAAATTGAAAAACGCCGTTCTGCAAGGTTGCGGCGATCTTTTAATCACTTCTCCGTGCGAGGGCGGAGAGGTTACAAAGAAGGCGGCGGAATTTTCGGAAGAGTTTTTAATCCCTCAAAAACCCAGTTCCATAACTTATATTACGGATTGCGCCCCCACTGACGAAAATATGGAAAAAGCAGTAAACTTTGCCCGCGGAACGGATCTGCTTATTGTTGAGGCGATGTTTACGGCGGCGGATGCCGTCCACGCCGCGCAAAAGAATCACCTCACTATAGATAGGGCAAAAAAAATATTTTGGGATTCCAATGCCCGCTCAGTCCGCTTTACGCACTTCTCTTCCCGCTATGAACAGAATAAGAAAAGTTTTTTTAAAGAACTCACCGCCGGATTAGAGAACAGGATATATTCTACAGAGTAGCGGGAAGACGGTGCAGCGAGCTGAATATCTCACGGGGAATAGCGCTGGAGCGCCATATTTTGAGCGCCTTAGCGGGGAATTTTCCTATCTTTTGCCTGAACAGTAAGCACCTGCAAGACTCATAATGAAACTGACCGCAAACACCCAGCGAAACGCCAGAACAAAGGTGGGGGCAATGGAGGCGGATACCTTCACATCTCCCAAGAAAACAGATAGGATTAAACCCGCTATTCCCATGCTGAAAGACATCCCCACTGTCCGCATGGTTCCGGTGACGGCAGAAGCCTGTCCGTAAAAACGCTTGTCTACAGAGCTCATGATAGTGTTTGTATTGGGAGATGCAAATAAGCCGAACCCTAACCCTGTAAACATCAGGTTTGCTATGATGTAAACAAGAGAGTTTTCGGCAAAGATAAGCCCGAAAATTCCGGCGGCGGAGATTAGCATACCCGCAGTAGCGAGCTTTGACGGGGTATATCTGTCGGACAGCTTCCCGGCAGCAAGGCTTGCCGCAACCTGCAAAAGCGCTTGAGAGATAAGAACGGCACCGGCTGTGGTCTCCCGCAAACCAAGCACAAATTGCAAATACAAGCTTGTCATAAAAGTTACGCTCATATTGGCGGCGTAATTTATAAGCGACGCCATGTTTGAAAAAGCAAAAACCTTATTTTCGGTGAAGAGTTTTATATTTATTATCGGGAATTTTATTCTAAGCTCAAACAGAATAAACACCGCCATAAGCGCAACCCCTGCTGCCAGAAAGGCAAAGCCGCGGAAATTCGGAATGGAAGTAAAGCCGTAAATTATCCCCAATACCGCAATACCGAAGAGAAAGGATCCTATAAAATCAAATTTTTCCTCTCTGTTCGTTTCGAGCTCTTTATCAATCCAGAGCAAAGCCGAAAAAAAAGCAGCAACCGAAGCAACTCCGGTAAGATAAAAGATGCTCTGCCAGCCAAAATATTCCGCAAGAAAACCGCCGAGAACCGGACCCGTCGCCAAAGCGGAATAGACGGCAGCAACGTTTATGGCAAGCGCTTTTGCCCGGTTTTTGGGGTGAACGGCGGCGGTTAGGATTGCCATCCCGTTGGCAAAAAACATAGCGGCAAATATTCCGGAGATAAAACGGAGAGCGATAAGAGTTAGAGCATTGGGAGAGAACGGGGATATAAAGAGGAATGCCGCCATTCCGATAAGCCCTGTCGTATAGATGCGCCTGCGGCCAAATTTATCGCCCACTTTGGCAAAGGGGATCTGAAAAACCGCGGTAGCTATGGTGAAAGCGGTATTAAACCATGCCAGAAGAGCAGATGTAAAGGAAAATTTCAGAGCGATCTGTGGAAGCGCCAAATTGAAAGCCGAAGACATAAACGGCACTAAAACGGCTGAGAGGCAAAAAGCCGTCATCAATTTTACAGAGAGCGGATATAACTCACCTTTATTCATAAAACCTCAACCTATGCTAAAGACGCAAAAGATTATGGATTATTTTATGATGAAACTCCAGCTTTTTTAAATCTGATTTTTATATCTCTTTTACCGTCTACAACTTTTATTATTGCCTCTCATAAGAAATTCCTCCGTTAAATTAAACAGCAACAGAAACAGGATAGCAAAAATTGCGTTTTCAGCGTAACATCTCTGCCCTTGGCAACCGTATCGGCGGAAATGCTTCCATCGAAAACCCTTATTTAACAAGCCATGTGCTTAACGTGCAATTCCCATTATGATGCGGCATTTTAACTTTGGAAAAATATGTGATATTTTAACTTTGGTATGACACGTCAAAAATATTGCTTGACTTTCCCTATTTCATATTATATAACTAGGTTTACTATGAATTAGGAGATTATTTTATGAGCGTTTATCAGAAACTGACTGATTTGATTGGGAGAACTCCTCTTTTGGAGCTTAGCAACTACGCTGCGGCAGTGGGGGCCGATGCCAGAATTTTAGGGAAACTTGAATACTTTAACCCGGCAGGGAGCGTGAAGGATCGCATCGCCAAATCCATGATTGATGATGCGGAAAAACGCGGGATTATAAAACCCGGCGTTTCGGTATTAATTGAACCCACAAGCGGAAACACGGGGATCGGGCTTGCGGCGGTGGCGGCAGCCAGAGGATACCGCATCATCCTCACCATGCCTGAAACCATGAGCGTTGAGCGGCGCAACCTCTTAAAGGCATACGGCGCAGAATTAGTACTGACTGAGGGGGCAAAAGGGATGAAAGGGGCCATTGAGAAAGCGGCCTCCCTTGCGGCTGAAACCCCGGAGAGCTATATTCCAAGTCAGTTTACCAACCCGTCTAACCCGGAAATTCACCGCCAGACCACCGGACCGGAAATATACAGCGATACCGGCGGTGAAATAGATATATTTGTCAGCGGGATAGGAACGGGCGGCACCATCACGGGAGCAGGAGAATACTTAAGATCAAAGAAGCCATCACTGCAAATAATTGCTGTGGAACCCGCGGCATCGCCGGTGCTCTCAAAAGGCACCCCAGGACCCCACAAAATACAAGGGATCGGAGCAGGGTTTGTTCCCGATGTTCTGAACACAAAGATCTATGACGAGATCATAACGGTGGAAAACGAAGCGGCTTTTGAAACAGGCAGAATTCTTGCAAAAAAAGAAGGTCTGCTTGTGGGGATCTCATCCGGAGCCGCAGCTTGGGCGGCAAGCGAACTAGCAAAACGCCCGGAAAACAGAGGAAAAGTGATAGTGACGATACTTCCCGATACAGGAGAACGCTACTTATCCACGCCGATGTTTGCTTAAAAATATAGTATTTTCTTTAGACGGGCGCACTCCCTCAATGTATTTGAAAGGAAGCTGCGCCCTATTTTTTTGATTGGATGTTTTTTATTTGTAGCGAGAGTATTAAACCTTTTACTATATCCTTTTAACTCCGATGAAGGAGTTTTCCTGCCTTCTATATAAATAGTATGCAAAATAAAAACCGCTATATTTTGATGCAACGTGCCATTTTCCGCTCAAAGTTATACTTATTTTAAGAAAAAGCTAAAGATAACCTGCGTATCTTTGCTTTATCCTCTAAGGCCTGTTCACTTTCCTGCGGAAACTTAATTATAGCCCTACGATTCGTCATAACCGGAACGTTTGGAGATTTCCAAGGAATATTGGCTTAATATCGGAACTATCTTGTTTCTTATTTTATCTATGGAAAGACGGACTGCCGGAGCACTAATACTCAGTGCCGCCACCGGTTGGGATTGAAAACCGTGTATAGCAACCGCAACAGAGCGGATGCCCATTTCCAACTCCTCATTGTCAATGGCATAGCCATTTTGGGCAACTTCCCTCAAAGAGCTTTTCAAGTCTGTAAAAGAAGTGATGGTATTAGAGGTGCAACGCGTAAGGCGCTTATGGTAATAGAGGGAAGTTAAGGTTTTGCCCGGAAGCTCCGCCAATAAAACTTTCCCTACATCTGTGGCGTGGGCGGGCAGACTCTTTCCTACCCTCGAGGCAACCCTCACTGGAGCAAGGGTTTCAGAAACTCCGAGATACACGGCGCTTTCACCGTGTAAAAGCCCAATATAGGAAGATTCGCCGAATTCCTGAGTTAATTTTTTCATAAAAGGTTTGGCAAGCGAGAGCATACCAAACCTGTGTATGAACTTTTCTCCAAGATTAAAGATGCCAAGCCCCAAACGATAATTCTCTGTGACTGGGTTCTG
>JAITJJ010000001.1 GCA_031278965.1 Deferribacteraceae bacterium | reverse complement strand
TCTGAAAAACACGGGATTTCATTCCCGCACTCCGCCTATCTTTCAGACGTTATAAATACACCAAAATGGGGCGCCACTAAAAAAAGTTAAAATCTGAAAATAATCCCGACAACTTTTATCAGCAAAAACAGCTCATAACCCATGATAATAGAGGTCTACGGCTTTATTAACTGCAAGAGTCAGGATTTCTGCCTTTGATAGCTGTTTGGCAGAAATGCCCCGCCGGAAACCTTCTCTCAACAACCCATACGCTTAATGTGCAATTTCCGTTATGATGTGACATTTTAACTTTGGTGCAACATGCAGAAAGTTGATGGCAAGCAGGTTGGTTAAACGCTGATGCCGCATGGTTCTGTCTCCGGCTGTAATGCGCTTCATTGCGCCGGGGATCTGATTGAAATTGCTTAAAAAAGTCCGTTTTTTTGACCTTCTAAGTTTATACCGCAATATTTAGCAAGATAGAGTTCTCTTATCTCTGTTTTTAATGCTGTGCTCAGTGCATGTGACGGTTTGCGTCCAATGTTTCCGTGAATAAAAACAATTTCCCTTCACTTTTATATCCTTTGATCAAACGATTTGCTGCCCACCCTGAACAATCCGGCTTCACAACCGCACACTCTTTGTTGCCGCCTTCTTTCACTAGCTTCTTGATTACCTCATATCGCTCTGAATACTTTATGCTAACCTCCACTTTCCTCATATTTCCCTCCAAGATTTCTCATATTCTTGAATTCTACAGAAATATACAAATATCTCCTTATATAAATTCATCTCCAGGGCAAATTTTTACATGAATATCCGATACATTATCATAAATGAATCAGAAAAAATTAAAAAATTATAAATAAAATACTTGACACAGCAAGACTAATATTTTATGTTATAAAATTATAAGATTATATCAAAAATAAAAGGAGAAAATTTATGTCTATTCGCTACAGCCCTTTAAGGGACATTCTGAGCATTCATGATCGTCTTAACACCCTCTTTCAAGACAACCCCCAAGAGTTTATCGGCAATTCAGGGGAGTGGCAGCCGTTGGTGGATATGTTTGAAACCGACAATGGCTTTGTTATCCTTGCGGAGATTCCCGGGACACCGGAGGAAGCCATTGATGTTCAGATCGCCAATGGTTATCTCACCATTAAGGGGTGCAAACCTTCATCTCTGGATAAAAACTCCGATAAGTTTTCCAGAATTGAACGCAACAGCGGGCGTTTCTCCCGCGCCATAGCCATCCCGCAGACTATCGATCCATCCGCTGCGGATGCCACCTTAAAAGACGGAGTGCTTAAGATCGTTCTCGAAAAGAATGTAGCCGCCGCACCCCACTCAATTAAAGTGGTAAAGCAAGGTGATTGATGAACTATTATGAGGTGCTGGGGGTGCCGAAAACCGCCACCCAAGAAGAGATAAAAAAAGCATATAGAGCGCTCGCCCGCAAATATCATCCCGATGTCAATAAAAATGACAAGAGCGCCGAAACTAAGTTTAAGGAGATTTCGGAGGCTTACGCCACCCTCTCGGATGCCGATAAAAAATCGCAGTATGACGCCGTAGGGCATGAGGCATTTACCCGTAGCGGGCAGGGGTATGACTTCAACAATATGAATTTTGAAGATCTTAAAAACTTCAATTTCGGCGGTTTTAGTATGGAGGATATTTTAGGCGACTTCTTGGGAGGCGGACGCAGGCGCCGCCGCGTCTCAAACGGGGAGGATATTCAATATTCCCTCCCGATAACTTTTGCCGATGTCATTCACGGAAATGTTTACGAGTTTAATCTAAACCGCACCAAAAGCTGCCCCAAATGCAAGGTAGAGGGGGGCGGACGCATCCCCTGCCCGGTTTGCAAAGGGACGGGATATACGACCGGAGGAATGTTCGGCATGGAAACGTGTAAGCATTGCAAGGGCGCACAGACCGTTCCCAAAAGCAATTGCCCCGGTTGCGGGGGGCGCGGCGTAATTCATGTTTCTGAACGGATAAAAGTGAAGATTCCCGCGGGGGTGGATTCCTCCTCCAAAATACGGATAGCCGGAAAAGGAAACGCTGGCGCTAACGGGGGCGGAGACGGCGATCTCTTTATAATCCCGATCATAGAAAAACACCCTGTATACGGGCGCAACGGAGCAGACCTCTCCATTACGGCGGATATTGATATATTTGAAGCCGCTTTGGGAGCAAAGATTACAGTTCCCACCCCCTACGGACAGGTGAACCTCAACATCCCTCCGGCAACCCAAGAGGGGCAGAAATTCAGATTAAAGGAGAAAGGTATTCCCCGCTTGAAGGGAGGAGGGGTGGGAGATCTCTATGTTTCGGCTCATATAGTTGTCCCCAAACTTACCCAAGACGGGGATACAGCAAGGCTTAATGAGATAAAAGCGCACTATCCCCATCCGGACAGGGAAAAACTCCTGAAACGAGGTGCAGTATGAAAAAAGTTTTGTCTTTAAAAGGCACCCTTTGGAGCACCGCTTCTTCAATATTGCGAATATGAGCGGAGGCGGCATGAAAAAAGGTTGTTATATGATAGGGGTTGTATCAGAGCTTCTGGGGCTTCACCCTCAAACCATACGGCAGTATGAGCGGCAGGGACTTATCTCCCCTGAACGCACAGACGGCAATACCCGCAGATACAGTGATGAAGATTTGGAAAGGCTGCAATTTATTACAACCTTGACAAGAGATATGGGGATAAATCTGGCAGGGGTGGAGATGATTGTAAACTTAAAAGATGAGATAACAAGGTTGGAAGAGCTTTTGGAGGAGTTTAACCGCTCAAGGCACGGGGATTTTAGGGAAGCCTTTCCGCGCCAAGATGATAACAGAGCTTCCAAACCGCAGAGAGGGCCTATTGTAATTAAAGTTGTAAGGGAGAAGGAATGAACCAGAATAAGATGACCATAAAAGCTCAGGAGGCATTGAGCGCCGCCTATGAGGCAGCAGCAAGGAATAAAAACCCTCAAACGGAGCTTGTGCACCTTCTGATAGCGTTAATTAGCCAGAAAGAGGGGCTTTGTAAAAATATAATTTCAAAAGCGGGTGGAAACACAGTAGGGCTATTAAAAGATTTAACCAGCACAGTGGAGAAACTTCCGGTTTTAAGCGGAGCAGCACAGATTCACCTCTCCGGAGAGCTAAACTCCGCTCTGGCATACGCCTTTGAAAAAGCGGAGGCGATGAAGGACGAATATGTTTCCACCGAGCACCTCCTTTTGGGGTGTATAGAGCAAGCCCCCAGCGATTTGCGGCAGATCCTCACCCGCAACGGGGTGGAACTTTCCTATATAGAAAAAGCGTTGAATGCGGAACGCAAAGGCGAGCGTATTACCGATGCCGATCCCGAAGGGAAGATGAACAGCTTTGAGAAGTATACTATAGATCTTACCAAACGCGCCGCGGAAGGGAAGTTAGATCCGGTGATAGGGAGGGATGAGGAGATTCGCCGTGTCATCCATGTGCTGTCGCGGAGGACTAAAAATAATCCGGTGCTGATAGGGGAGCCGGGGGTTGGGAAAACCGCTGTTGTGGAAGGGCTTGCCCAGAGGATAATAAACGGGGATGTGCCGGAATCCCTTAAAAATAAAAGGGTTGCCATGCTTGACATGGGGGGGATGATAGCAGGGGCAAAATACCGCGGAGAGTTTGAAGAACGCCTGAAATCACTCCTTAAAGAGGTTTCATCAAGCGAGGGAGAGATAATCCTCTTTATTGATGAATTGCACACCTTGGTGGGCGCCGGCGCCGCGGAAGGGGCTATGGATGCCGCCAATATCCTTAAACCCCCTTTGGCGAGAGGGGAATTGCACTGCATAGGCGCCACCACTCTGGATGAATACAAAAAACATATTGAAAAAGATGCCGCTCTGGAACGGCGCTTTCAAACGGTGCTGATAAAAGAGCCGACTGTTGAGGATACAGTTTCCATCCTGCGCGGGCTTAAAGAGCGTTATGAGTTGCACCATGGGGTCCGTATTAAGGATTCTGCCCTGGTGGCGGCGGCATTTTTGGCGAATAAATATATTTCAGACCGCTTTATGCCTGATAAAGCCATAGATTTAATAGATGAAGCTACCGCTAAACTCCGTATGGAGATTGATAGTGTCCCAGCGGAGCTTGATGAATACGAAAGGAAGCTGCGGCAGCTTGAGATAGAGAGGGAGGCGCTGAAAAAAGAGGGCGATGCTGTATCTAAAACCCGTTTATCCAGAGTTGAGGAGGATCTGTCATCATATAAAGAGAAGGTAAGCGAATTAAGGGGGATATGGCAGAGCGAAAAAGGCGTTCTCAACGGGATTCACACCGTAAAAGAAGAGATGGACAATGCCCGCAGTGCAATGAGCGCTGCTGAACGCTCCGGAGATTATGCCAAAGCAAGCGAGCTAAAATACGGAAGGCTTGTGGAACTTCAGGCAAAGCTGGATAAACTGACGGAGAATCGCTCTAAAACTATGATCAAAGAAGAAGTGGATGATGAGGATGTGGCGGGGATCGTCTCAAAGTGGACAGGAATCCCTGTTAAAAAACTCCTGCAAGAGGAAGCGGACAAATTAATTAAAATGGAGGAATTTTTGGGGAGGCGGGTGAAAGGACAGCCCGAAGCCATAGCTCTGGTAAGCGAAGCGGTGCGCAGATCCAGGGCGGGATTAAACGATCCAAACCGGCCCATAGGTTCTTTTATATTCTTAGGTTCCACCGGGGTGGGCAAAACAGAGTTGGCAAAGGCTTTGGCGGAGTTTCTCTTTGACAGCGAAAACGCCCTTGTCCGCATAGATATGAGTGAATATATGGAAAAACACTCGGTCTCCAAACTTATAGGCTCCCCTCCGGGGTATGTGGGGTTTGACGAAGGGGGGCAACTTACGGAGAGGATCCGCCGCAGCCCCTACGCGGTTCTTCTTTTAGATGAGATAGAAAAGGCGCATCCGGACGTGTTTAATATCCTCCTTCAAGTCCTTGACGACGGGAGATTGACAGATTCCAAAGGACGCACGGTAAACTTTAAAAATACCGTGATCATTATGACATCCAATATCGCAAGCGAACAGATCATGGATGCGCTTAACGGTGAAAATAAAGAGAACTCCAAAGCTGACTATGATCAAGAGTATGTTCAGAAGTTGGTTCAAAGCGAGCTTTCCCTTCGCTTCCGTCCGGAGTTTCTAAACCGGATAGACGATATAGTGATATTCCGGCCGCTGGGGAGAGAGGAACTTAAAGCAATAGCAGAGCTTATCCTTGATAAGATCCTGAAGCGTTTGGAAAATATTGAGATTAAAGCGGTATACTCCGAAGATCTGACAGACGAAATAGTGAATAGCGGCTACGATCCCAAATTCGGGGCACGCCCGATGAAACGGGCGGTTCAGAGAATTGTGGAAAACAGAGTGGCAAATGCAGTCATTGAGGGGAAGATTAAAGCGGGGGACAGTATCCGTCTAGACTATAAAGACGGATTGACTTTAGAAGTCTCGGAAGGAGCAGACCGGCATTAAGGCGGATTGCAGGATTAAAAGCCCAAAACTAAGCCCTGAGTGATTCCAAAGGATGTTTATAAGTAAAAGAGAAAATTGAAAAGATTGTTATTAATGCTGTTTATGATTGAATTTGCAGCAACAATAAACTCTTTCTGCCAGGAAAGCGCAAAGAACGGATTGATCGGACATAAATATTTTACGCCGGATAATCATGTGCGCGATATAGTAAGGCATCCCGCATTTTTAGGTTTTGGGGGACTTCTATTGCCTCGTGATAATAATTCGCGGTATTACAACACAAATTTATCCGATATTGCTCGGTTTATGCCGTATCACCAGAACGTGAAGCCATCAGTTATAATAAACGCTCTTAATCACTTGATTGATGAGGTTTCAGAAGGCAAAACCATTTTTTATAGTTTTTATACGGCAGAACAAAAACGCCTTGAGCCTGCCAAAGAGTTTGCCTGACCTTTCTTTTTTAGAGGGCAGGCAGGAGCGCCGTTTGCCGTCATCTCCCCTTCCTACGGAGGCGGTTTCTCTTATGTCAGTTCGCTCCATGAAGGCTTTCCCATTGCGCTTAAATTAAGCGGCAAAGGCTATAATGTTTTTGTCATTCGTTACTGTATCGGCGGAGAACGGATTGCATGTGAAGATTTAGCAGCCGCAATTGAGTTCATATTTACAAATGCTAGAGAGTTGGGCATTGGCATAAATAATTACTCTCTTTGGGGCGGTTCGCAGGCGCACGGATGACCGCCAGACTTGCTTCTTACTGACCGTCTGCTTATAGTGCCCCCAAAAAAACCAGAAACAGCGTTTATTGCCTATACCGGCCATTCGGATTTTACCAAAGACGATCCGCCTACCTTTGCCATTGTGGGAGATCAGGACGGGATAGCCAGTCCCACTGTTATGATGCAACGTGTAAACGCTATGAAAGCCGCGGGGATTGACACCGAGTTTCATATCTATAAAAAGGAAGCGCCGATTAAGGCGGGAGCATTAGTCCTTTGCTATGTCCTTTTAAGTCTGACGAAGGGGTTTTTCTTGCGGCTCTGAGCATAATTTTGTAAATGTCATATAAGGCGTATAATACGCTGTTTTCTAACACAAACCAGTTAAGAGGTGCTTTCCAGTCCCTAAGTGGTGTAAATCATCTGGTCTCCTACGGATAATCAAAAAATGGAACTGTATTTACCCAATTCCTGCGCCACATC
>JAITJJ010000232.1 GCA_031278965.1 Deferribacteraceae bacterium | reverse complement strand
TCCGGCTTGATAAAGTTGTGGATTTTTTGGACTTTTATATCGGCGAAAGCCATTGGTATACCTTCAATCTGGCGGATTCCTGTATAACTGTCGGCGTAGCGCTCCTCCTGACAGAGCTTGTTATTTCGGAGATTAAAAAACGGGGAAAAAGGATCGGGTAGCCCTCAATACGCTCCGCGTCTGCGGATTACCGCAATGGGGGTTGAAAAGATTAATACAACATCCAGCCAGAGCGTCCAATTATATACATACCAGGCATCCTGAATCACCCGCAAACCATAGGCGATGTCGCTCCTTCCGCTCACCTGCCACAAACCGGTTATCCCCGGCGTGGTGAGCTTATAGAAAACGGCATATTCCCCGTAATATTTTTCCAACTCCTCTTTCAGCACGGGGCGCGGCCCCACAAAACTCATATCTCCCAGAAACACATTGAAGAATTGCGGGAGTTCGTCAAGGGAGGTTTGTCTTAAAAAAGCCCCAAGTTTTGTTACTCTGGGATCGTTTTTTAACTTATAACTCTCCTCCCATTCGGCTTTTAAGGCAGGATCGTTTGCCAAGAGCTCTTTTAAGCGCTCTTCGGCATCTTTATACATGGTGCGCAGTTTATACACCCTAAATATTTTGCCGTTTTTTCCCGCCCTGGCATGGGAGAATATCCCGCTACCAGGCGTATTAAAGCGGACAATTAATGCCAGAACCCCTATAATCGGGAGGATCACTGGGGTTATAAGCACCGCAAGGCACAGATCAAAAACCCGTTTCAAATTTGTGTTAAAAGAGGTTTGGAGAGAGTTGGCAAGGAGGATATACCCCACTTGAGAATGCAAAAGCTGCCCTGTTTCCGCATTTGTAAGGTCTAGCCCCTCTTTATCCGGTATATAATACATCCTCCCCACAAGCCTATGGAGTTTGCTGAAGAGGTGGTGCTCCGCAGCGCCTCCCGCTGCCAGCACAAGGTCAATCCCCTCGGTTTTAACCGCCTTTTCTATCTCTGCAAAAGGGGTGTCAGGCGTGAAACGGAGAACAACCTTAATCCCCATAAACCGCTCGCTCTCAAACGCTTCCGCAATCTCTCCCAATCGTTTAGCGTCTCCCACCGCCAGAGCGTTCAATCTAAATCCTTCCTTATAGAGGATGTTCTTTGCAATATAACGGAAGGAGAGGAACAATACGGGGAGGAAGATAAAGAGGAGCAAGAGCATAAAACGGGATATATCGGCGGTTAAGTGCCCAAGGGAAACCGCCGCAAGGGCAATCACAAGGGAGTAAAAGAGGGCTTTAAACACCTTTCCGCTTTCAACCCAGAACGGATCACGGCGGTGATAAAGCCCGGATATAAGGTGGAAAAAGATGATGATAGCGGGAATCCACCAGAGGGAGAGGAAGTGCGTAAAGCCGAAGCGCAACTTCATTAGCGGCAGCCACTGTTCGGAGAGTATGCGCAGAAGGTAAGCCGTTAAAAGAGCGGCGTAATAAGCCGCAATATCCGCAAGGAGGATAACGGCGGTATAAACACCGTCTTTATAGCGTTTCATTTATACTTTTGCAGCTCTTTGGGGACAAACCACTCTTCAATATTGTAGAATATCCCTGCTGGAGCAGGTTCAATTCCGCGCACCCTTGAGGATACGGCGTAAAGGGCATACGGAACATATAGAAAGGTATATGGCTGCTCCTCCGTCAAAATCTCCTGCACCCGATCATAATAGCCTTTGCGTTCCTCTGTGTTGAATGTTCTTATCGCCTTGTCAAAGAGGGTGTCAACATCCGGGTTTGAATAGCAGATAAAATTTAAGGTTGCGCCGGCTTTGCACCCCTCCGAATGGAATATCGGGGATATATCCGGATCTGTGACGATAGTCCATCCAAGGATCAGAGCGTCAAAGTCTCCTTTATTCACATGCTCGTTCAGGAATGTTCCCCATTCAAAAACCCGTATGCTGACTGTAATCCCCAATTCTTTCCATCCGTTCTGAATAACCTCCGCAATCTGCTGACGGGTGGTATTGGTGTTGGTGATAAGCTCTATTTTAAGGGGTTTGCCGTCTTTTACCAGAACGCCTTTATTGTTTTTGGCGTATCCCGCCTCCCGTAAAAGCTCCTCCGCTTTAGCTAGATCCAACGGATAATGGGAGAGGGCGTCATTATGCCAGACAGTGCCTGGCTTAAACGGACCAGCCGCCGGGGTTGCATATCCGTGCATGACGGAATTGATTATATTGTTCACCGGGGTGGCGTAGCTCAACGCCTGACGCACCCGTTTATCATCAAACGGTTTGCGGCGGAGGTTATAGCCGATATATGTATATGAGCTTGCAAGGTATTTATACGTTTCATATTGGGACATGAAACGCTCCGTATCGGTCTGTTTCGCATATTGGGCGGGGGTAAGGGGATTTACGTCAATCCCGCCGTTTAAGAGTTCCATAAAAGCCGCCGATTGATCTGTAAAATAACGGAACATAACGCGGTCAATATGGGGCTTTCCTTTAAAATATTTTGGATTTGCCGTTAAGTTTATATAACCGCTCTTCCACTCCTTGAAGATATACGGACCTGTGCCAACTGGATTCCTCTGCAGATCGGACTTTGTGGCAGGTACCCCGTCAAGCAGGTGCTTAGGCATAATCCATAGCCCCCAACTTGGAAGCGAGGGGGAATACGGCTCGTCGTAGCTAACCTTTACCGTATAGTTATCAGGCGCTTCCACAGATGCCACCATACGGAAATCTTTGTCATACGCGGTGGGCGTGGAGTTGTCGATCATAAAACGGTGGGTGAAAAGCACGTCCTCCGCTGTAAACGGCTTTCCGTCGTGCCAGAGCACATCGTCGCGAAGATAAAAAGTTATGGTTAGATTATCCTCTGAAATCTCCCAACTTTTGGCAAGGTCCCCCGCAATATTCATATTTTTATCAAGGGTTATAAGTCCGTTATAGATAAAACCCGCTATCTCGTGGGATGCGGAATCCGATGATATAGCGGGGATTAGGTTCAGCGGTTCCCCAATGGAGGAGAAAACAAGCATATCGCCGTCTGACGGCTTTTCGCCCTCTTCGGCGGCGGCTTGAGGAGCGTCCTCTGCAATGGCCTGCACAGCAGGCGGCAGGGCGGCGGCTTCGCCATCCTCTCTCTTTTTTTCACAGGCGAGAAAGAGGGTTAAAGCAGAGAGGATTATGAGAGGCTTTATAGCAAGTTTGCATATCATTTTAACGTTTCCTTCAGAATATCATTTACCATTTTGGGGTTTGCCTTTCCGCGGGATTCTTTCATTACAAGCCCCACAAAGAAACCGAGCAGCTTTTCTTCGCCATTCTTAAAACGCTCCGTTTCGTTTGGATTTTCTCTGATAACGCTCTCCACTATCCCATAAAGCTCTCCTTTATCGGAGAGTTGGCTCATCCCTTTTTCGCGCACTATGGCATCAGGGGTTTTCCCTGTTTTAACCGCTTCCGCAAAAACTTCTTTTCCCTGCTTGCCGCTTATGGCTCCGCTTTCTATCAGCGCCACCAACTTCGCTATACTCTCCGGTGGGATCCCGGTTTCAAATATCCCCAAATTTTTATCGTTTACAACTCTTAAAAGCTCGCTCATAATCCAGTTGGCAATCCCTTTCGGGCTTTTATGGGTTTTAAGGGCGGTTTCATAATAATCGGCATAATCCTTTTCACTAACAAGGAGATCGGCATCTTGGGCTGAAAGCCCATATTCTCCCATAAAACGACCCTTGCGGCTGTCTGGAAGTTCTGGGATTGTCCGCCTAAGCCTTTCAATCTTTTCATCGGTAAGTTTAAGCGGAAAGAGGTCTGGATCCGGAAAATAACGGTAATCGTGGGCATTTTCCTTAGAGCGCATGGGGAGGGTTATCCCCCGATCATTATCCCAGAGGCGGGTTTCCTGGCGGACAATCCCCCCTTCGGAGAGCGCTTCGCTCTGGCGGGCTATCTCATACTCTATGGCGCGCTGAACGCTGCGGAACGAGTTCATATTTTTAATCTCTACCTTCGTTCCGAGTTTTGTTTCTCCAATCGGGCGGACAGACACGTTGGCGTCACATCTTAAAGAGCCCTCCTCCATATTGCAGTCGGATACCTTAACATATCTTAGGACAGTGCGGAGCTTTTGGAGATATAGTTTTGCTTCCTCGGCGCTCCTAAGCTCCGGCTCGCTTACAATCTCTATCAGTGGAACGCTTGCACGGTTAAAATCCACATAGCTATAGCCCGCCGCTTCCCCTTCTCCGTGGATCAACTTCCCCGCATCCTCTTCCATATGGATGCGGGTCAGGTTAATGCGCCGCTCCCCGTTCCCCGTATCTATATTTAAGAACCCGCCCAAGCATATCGGGTAAAACATCTGGGTGATCTGATACGCTTTGGGAAGATCAGGGTAAAAATAACTTTTCCGATCAAATATACTGAACTTCTGAATATTGCACCCTAAGGCAAGCCCCGCTTGCACGGCTTTGTCCGCCGCCGCCTTGTTCAGCACGGGAAGAGTTCCGGGAAACCCCATGCACACAGGGCAGACATGGCTGTTGGGTTCCGCCCCGAACTCGGCGGAACAGGCGCAGAATATCTTTGATGCTGTGTTCAGCTGAACATGCACTTCAAGCCCGATCACGGCTTCAAACTCTTTCATCTGTCATCTCCTTCCAGAGCCGGGATATATTTGTGCCACCCGGTGGTTTTCTGATAGATATGGGCGATACGCAACAACTTATCTTCCGCAAACATATCCCCTTGAAACTGCAGACCCACCGGAAGGTTGTCCTCCGCAAACCCGCACGGCACGGTTATGCCGCACGAACCGTTTAAGTTTAAGAGCACGGTAAAGAGATCGTTTAAATACATTTCCATAGCGGAGATAGTTTTATCACCGAAACGGAACGCCACCCCTGCGGATACAGGTCCCACTATAAGGTCGCACTTCTTAAAAGCCTCGTCATAACCTCTGCGGATAAGCCGCCGTATACGCATAGCCCGCCGGTAATACTCCTCGTATTGCCCTTCTAGCAGAATATATGTGCCTAATATTATCCGCTTTTTAACCTCGGGACCAAAACCCTCGCGGCGTGTAACGCTATACATCTCTTCAAGTTCCGGGAGGTTAGCACGGTGTCCGTATTTCACCCCATCATACTTTGCAAGGTTGCTTGCCGCCTCCGCATTGGCTATCATCTGGTAAACCGGAAGACCTTTGGCAGCAAGGGGGAAATCAACGCCGACAATCTCCGCCCCCAACTTTTCGCACTCTTTTAAGGCGTTTTCCACCGCAACTTTTAAACCGGGAGCCAGGTCGGAAAGATAGCCCTCAGGAAGCCCCAACTTAACCCCCTTAAGATCATCCCCCGCCGCCTGAAGGTTCGCATAGAAATCGGTTTTGCTAGGGGCGGAGGTGGAATCGGCGGGATCATGCAAGCCGAGTGTATCCATGATGAAGGCGGCATCCTCCACGCTGTTTGTTATGGGTCCCAACTGATCGAGCGAAGATGCGTAGCTAACCACACCAAAGCGGGATACCCGCCCATAGGTGGGTTTCAGCCCTGTAACTCCGCAAAAACCTGCCGGCTGGCGGATAGAGCCCCCGGTATCGCTGGATATGGCAAGCGGAGTAAGCCTCGCCGCTACTGCGGATGCTGAACCGCTGCTGGAGCCTCCAGGCACCCGCGAGTAATCCCAAGGGTTTGCGGTTTTCTGAAAATAGGAGGATTCGCCGGAGCTCCCCATGGCATATTGATCCATATTGAGCTTACCGAGCGAGATATACCCCGCTTTCCGCATATTCTTTGCTGCTGTGGCATCAAAGGGGGAGATAAAACCTTCCAGCATCTTTGAGGCACAGGTGGTGGGCATATCGGATGTGACAATAAGGTCTTTAAGGGCGCACGGCAACCCTGCACATTTGGGGAGCTTTTCCCCCTTGGCGCGCCTTTCGTCATAATCCTCCGCCTTTTTTAGCGCGCCCTCCGGGTCCTTATAGAGATAAGCAAGGAGTTTGCCGTCATAGCGCTCTATGCGGTTTATATAAAACCCAACTAACTCCCGGCTGGATAACTCTCTTTTTTCAAGGAGAACCGCAAGGCTTGCCAAACTATGATTTAATATATCCATCCTACTGCCCTTCTATTATTTTGGGAACACGAAAGTGGCCGCGATCCACATAGCGGCTTGCCGCTAACGCTTCGCTCTGGGTAAGGGAGAGCTTTACCGCATCCTCCCTCTCAGGAGTTCCCTCGTCAATGTTCGGGGAATACATCGGCTCAATCCCTGTAACGTCAACCTCTTTCAGCATTGCGGCATATTCCACAATATCGTTTAAGTCTGAGGTAAACTTCTTTACTTCCCCATCGTTCAACTTAATTTTGGCAAGGTCTGCCACATAAGCTATATCTTTTTCGCTGATCATCCCCCAAAACTCCTAATTATAATAAAAAAACGCTCGCCTGTTAAAGGGCATTATAGTTAAACTGATTAAAAGTTCAAGGAGTTTAAAATATCTAATGGGTTGTATGAAGTATGATGATATGAACCAATAAAGCGAGAAACCCGGACACTGATATGTTAAGATCTAATCATCCAGAAAAGGATTTAATAGTGTGTTTTTTGGCATACGCCCTATTAATCCTAATGAACAGAAAATCATCAATTTTCTCTTAAAAACCAATAATGACAAGGTTATGCAAAGTTGCTTAAAAAGATTTAAAGTCAATGAAAGTATGCAAAACGTTAAAAAGAAGTGGCAGGAAACGGAGACAACTTGCCTAGAATATATACAGAATTATAACAGGAGGATTGCTATGTCAGTGTTTGTCAGGCGCCGTAAATGTTCTGCTTTCCACTCTTATCGCAAAGAGTGCAAGTGCGGTTATACGAGATCCGCAAGCTCAAAAGGGAGGATATGCGGGACGGTTGCATATACATATCCGAAGAGACCTCCAAAAGCAAAAGAAGCCAAACCGTCCCATTAACGGAGGAATTAGCCGATTTTTTAAGATCGAGGCCGCCTGCGGCTATAATCACGATATCACATCCTCCTTAAATAGTGCAGCCGTGAAAAAAGCAGGGTTAAAGGATGTTCGCTTCCACGACCT
>JAITJJ010000177.1 GCA_031278965.1 Deferribacteraceae bacterium | reverse complement strand
TTTGCTTGAGAGTTCAAAGGAGCTTATTATTAGAGAGGGAGCTATATACAGCCTTGCCAATAACTCCTTTCGGGTAAAACCGAGTATGACATCCTCATCGTGGGTAACGGCAAAGCCTGTAGGCGGGAGATCGTTAAAATCCAGACGTTTAAGGCGATCGATATTCATACCGGAGAAAAACTGATAATACTTATACGGGGAGTTGAGACCATCAACAGAAAAATATTTTGCGTTATGGGCGGCAAAATACCTGAAAGTATTAGTGGACTGAGCATCGGGTGGGATAAAGTAGGAAACATAGTCAGAGTTTTTGGCGTATCCGCAATAATCCCCATGCTTCTTAAAATCAGCGCGCGCAACTTTATCATAATCACAGCGGAACATAACGGTTTTTATATCTTTTGCCCTCTCCATTGAAGGGTAGTCAAGGGTTAAAGGGTTGACGCTTCCGGTTTGCAGTTTTGGAGCGCAAGCGGTAAATAAAAGGAGTGGCAGAAGAAAGAGGAGAACGGCTCTCTTTCCCATTTAAGCCGCCTTTGGATTACGCCTGTTTATTAATATTATAAGCACCTCAACAAGCGCTGAAAATCCCATCGCCGTATATAGATACTCTTTGGGAATATGAATATTAAACCCTCCGGTAAACAGGTGCACCCCAATTAAAACAACAAAAGCGAGGGCAAGCACTTTTACGGAGATAAAAGCGGTTATCATCTTTACCAAAAAACCGGAGAAGAATAGCATAAACGCCATAGCAATAACTATCGCAATGATCATAACCGGAAGGTGGCGAGAGAGCCCCACCGCCGTAAAAACGGAATCTATGGAGAAAATTATATCAAATAACGCTATCTGAAACGCTACCCAGAACACTCCGCCTTTTGCCGCGTGGGCTTCAGAGTGTTTGCCTGACCATAGATTATATATCTCTATGGAGCCCTTATAAATAAGGAAACCTCCGCCTACTATCACTACCAGATCACGCATGGAAAACGGGTGGGAAAAAAGATAAAAGAACGGTTTCACAAGCCCCACAAGCCAAGAGATGCCGCAGAGGAGGATCACCCTCGTTATTAGTGCGAAAGCAAGCCCCAGCTTTCGGGCGGCATCCTGCTTGTCTTTGGGAAGCCCGCTTACCAAGATAGATAGCATAACAAGGTTATCCGCCCCTAAAACAAGCTCCAACGTTGTTAAGGTGATGAGGGAGAGCCAAGTGTCAGGAGAGAGGAATATACTCATCAGCTCATCAACTCCGTAATTATCTTTTCATATATTACGGCAGCTTTTTCAATTTCAATATTCAAAATGATCTCCCGGCCGGCTTTTATTGTTAAGGTATCTCCGCCGGTCTTACCTATTATTTTATAAGGAAGTCCGAATTTTTCAAGCCTTGCTATGGTATTCTCCCCTTCTGCTTCTATAATCATCATCGGCGACTCCCCAAATAATAAGGCATCCGCCCGGGCAGACGGGATGAGCTCCGCCGAAAGTCCGATACGATTTTTTATGGTCATTTCAAAGAGAGCGACAGCTAACCCCCCGTCCGAAAGATCATGGGCAGAGAGAACATCTTCCGCATCCGCCATAAAATCTATCAAGGTTTTATGAAAATTTAACTTTACTTCCGGTGCTTCCCCTTTAACCGTCCTGTGGATAAATTCAAGATAGTGAGAGGCATCAATCCTGTTCGGAAAATCGCCTATGGCAATCACCGTTGAACCTTCTCTTTTGAAATAAGAAGTTATATGCTTTTCAGCATCGTTTAACAGCCCCACCATGGATATAACAGGGGTTGGGAATATCGCCTCTCCTTCCGTCTCATTATAAAGGCTTACATTTCCGCTTACAACCGGAACATTGAGTGCAATCGCAGCTTCTGCAATCCCTTCTATCCCCTCTACCAACTGATACATAATTTCCGGCTTTTCCGGGTTGCCGTAGTTCAGGCAGTTGGTGAGGGCAGCAGGTCTTGCGCCAACCGCCGCCGCGTTGCGGGCGCTCTCCGCCACAGCAAGAGCCCCCCCCTTGCGGGGCGAGAGATAGCAGTATCTCCCTATGCAATCGGAGGAGAGGGCAACACCTTTCTTGCTCCCCGGTATCTTTACCACCGCGGCATCTCCGCCGGGAAGAACTGCGGTAGCCGCAAGCACCATATGGTCATACTGTTCGTAAATCCACCGTTTTGAAGCGATGGTGGGAGAGGCAATAAGCCTGTAAAATACTGAATTTAAGTCTTTTGGAACGGCAATATCAGGCAGAGCGGTATCAAAACCCTCCGGTTTTTTATAGGGTCTGTCATACACCGGCGCGGCATCCGAGAGCGGTGCCGCGGGAACGGATGCCGTCTCTTCCCCGTGCCACAAAAGGCGCACCAGCCCGTCATCTGTTACCCGCCCTATTATGGATGCATCAAGATCCCACTTCTGAACTATAGCCTGAACTTCCGCCTCGCGCCCCTTCTTTGCCACAAGGAGCATTCGCTCTTGGGATTCCGAAAGCATTATCTCATAAGGAGTTAAGCCGCTTTCACGCACAGGAACCTTGTCAAGCTCCAGCACAACGCCGGAGCCGGCTCTCCCCGCCATTTCAAAGGCGGAACTTGTAAGCCCCGCCGCTCCCATATCTTGAATCCCAACCAGCGCATCGGTCTGCATAAGCTCAAGACAAGCCTCAAGGAGGAGCTTTTCCTTGAACGGATCGCCTATCTGAGTGTTAGGGCGTTTTTCAATACTGGATTTGCCGAACTCTCCGGATGCCATAGTTGCGCCATGTATGCCGTCTCTGCCGGTTTTGGAACCTATGTATATCACAGGATTCCCCGCACCGGACGCTGCGGCGGTGAATATGCTCTTTTCTCTCACTACCCCCAGAGCAAAAGCGTTTACCAGAGGATTTTTTGCATAGCTTTCGTGAAAGACTGCCTCTCCGCCTACAGTAGGAACACCGAAACAGTTGCCGTAATGAGCGATGCCGGAAACGACCCCGCGCATAATGGAAACGGTTTTGGCATTGTTTAACTCCCCGAACCTTAGTGAGTTCATAGCGGCTATGGGGCGCGCCCCCATAGTAAAGACATCTCTTAAAATCCCTCCCACTCCTGTGGCAGCCCCGTGAAAAGGTTCTATAAAAGAGGGGTGATTATGGCTTTCTATCTTAAAACAGAGACATATATCCCCGTCCGCAAGGATAACTCCCGCATTCTCCCCCGGTCCAAAAACAACGTTTTCGCCTTTTGTGGGGAGCTTTCTTAAATGCAACTTGCTGGATTTATAGCTGCAATGCTCGCTCCACATAGCCGAGATACAACCGAGTTCAACATAATTCGGAGTTCTGCCGAGTATCTTTTCCGCCAGCCTGAATTCGCTCACACTAAGCCCCATAGAGCATGCCGTTTCCGGGTTCACGGCGGGGTAATTAAATGTATCGTAAACGCTCATCCTAGCAACCCTTTAAAGAGACGAAAACCGTCTGAAGAACCTAAAAGCAGCTTTGACGCTCTCTCCGGATGCGGCATAAGCCCCAGCACATTCCCCCGCCTGTTGGAAATCCCCGCAATACTATCAAGCGACCCGTTGGGATTTTCGCCGTGATACCTAAAGACGATCTGATTATTCTTTTTCAGTTCATTTAAGGTTATATCATCTGAAAAGTAATTCCCTTCGCCGTGAGCGATAGGGATTGAAAGGACTTCGCCGATACCGTAGAGCCTTGTAAACGGGGTGGAGTTTGTTTCAACCGTTATATTCAGGAATTTGCAAATAAAACGCATCCCCCTGTTACGCATAAGAGCCCCCGGCAGTAACCCAGCCTCCGTAAGTATCTGAAAGCCGTTGCATATTCCAAGCACCAGTCCCCCTTTTTCCGCAAACTCAAAAACCGCCTCCATAATCGGGGAAAAGCGGGCTATCGCTCCGCAGCGGAGATAATCGCCATAGGAGAAACCTCCTGGGAGTATGACAAGATCAACATTGATTGTTTTGTCTTTATGCCAGAGATAGGCGGGCTCAAAACCCGCATCCCTTGCCGCCTCGAAACAGTCAGCATCGCAGTTTGAACCTGGGAATCTTATTATGCCAGCCTTCATCGGGATATTTTAAACTCTTCTATAATAGGGTTGGCGAGGAATTTGTCGGCTATTTCCGAAAGTTGGACGGGGGCAGTCTCGCCGTTCAACTCAATCTCAAAAAGTTTATTTTGGCGCACATCTTTCACAAAATCGTATCCCGCACGGGTAAGAATATCTTTCACTGCCGCCCCCTGCGGATCTAACACGGCATCTTTTAAGCGCACATTTATGAACACTTTCATAAAAGCTCCTGCAAAATTTTAAAGTAAAAAGGCTATTACGCGCCCTTTCCCAAATAGCTTTCCTTTAACTCCGGTGAGTTTTGAAGGGTTTTAGAATCACCGGAAAAAGTTATCTTTCCCACATCCAGCACATACCCACGTTTAGAGAGTTTTAAGGCGGCTTTGGCGTTCTGTTCCACAATGAGAATAGATATTTTACGAGCTTCATTAATCTTTTTAATGAGGGAAAAGAGCTCTTTGGTGATAATGGGGGCAAGTCCCAGAGAGGGTTCGTCTAAAAGCAAAAGTTTTGGTTCCGCCATAAGGGAGCGCCCAATGGCAAGCATCTGCTGTTCTCCTCCCGAGAGGGTGCCAGCGTACTGACGCAGCCGCTCTTTCAATATGGGAAATGTTTCCAAAACAAAGTCAAAAGTAGCCTTGTTCTTCTTTTTAAGCACATAGGAACCCATAAGGAGGTTTTCCCCAACCGTTAGAGTGGCAAACACCCGCCTGCCCTCCGGAGAATGGGATATGCCGAGTGCAACAATCTTATGGGGGGCAACCCCTGCAATCTCCGTATTATTAAAGACGATGCTTCCTTTTTTGGGCTTAATAAGCCCGGATATTGAGCGCAGAAGAGTGCTCTTCCCCGCGCCGTTGGCACCGATAAGGCAGACTATCTCCCCTTCTCTCACCTCAAGGGAAACGCTTGTCAAAGCGTGTATCCCTCCGTAGGCAACGAACAGATCTTTTATCTCAAAATTCACCTTACATCCGCTCCCATATATGCATTTATAACTTCAGGATTATTTTGCACTTCCTGCGGGAGGCCGCACGTAACAAGCCCGCCGTTGTTTAACACAATCACCCGCTCGGAAAGGTTCATAAGAACATTCATATCATGCTCAATCATAAGAACGGTAACCCCGCTTGCGGATATTTTGGCGATCATTGCGCTGAGCCCGACTTTTTCCGTATCGTTCATGCCGGCGGCCGGCTCGTCCAGAATGATGATCTTGGGGTTTGATATAAACGCCCTCGCCACCTCCACCTTGCGCTGAACCCCATATGGCAGATCCATAGCTTTAAGACGAAGGTATTTTTGGATCTCAAAAAACTCCGCCGCCTCTTTCACCTTTGTCCAGACCTCTGTCTCATCTTTATTATAGCTTCCAAGGTGGGTTAGAGCGTGAAAAACATTCTGCTTTGCGTGGGTATAATAGCCGGAATATATGTTTTCGGCAACACTCATATCCTTAAAGAGTCGGATAGTCTGAAAGGTGCGGCGAATTCCCATCTTTGCAATATCATATACCGATCGTCCCGCAATATTTTCCCCCTTATAAGTAATCTTTCCCGCATCTGGTTTATAAACGCCGGTAATGCAGTTAAAGAGGGTGGTTTTCCCGCTCCCGTTAGGACCTATGATTCCAAGTATCTCCCCGCGGTTCACTTGAAAAGAAACGTTATTTACGGCCACAAGGGCATAAAAAGTTTTGGTAAGGTTTTCTATCTCAAGTATTATATTGCTGTCTTGCATAATGAATAAGATTAACATTTTTTTAGAGGAAAGGAAAACAATAATTTTAATAGGAAATTAAAATTGCCTATGCATAGCTCTAAGTAAAAAAGGGTTAAGGTATAAAATTCTTCGGATTTCCTTACAATCAGGAAATACTACCTTCTCTGCAAATCATCAAAATTAATTATAACTTTGCAAATAAGCCTACGACTCTTCCGATGATCTGCACCTCCCCGCTACTTTCAGAGAGAGTGACAGAATCAAAATCTTTATTTTGAGAGATGAGTTTTATCCCGTCCGGCTTCCATTGAACAATTTTAACCAGAAAGGAATCGTTTGCCCTAAGCAGATAGATTCCTTCCGCTCGGAGGGTGCGTTCACTTATATCCACAAAGATTCTGTCGCCGTCATCTATTCGCGAAGTCATTGAATATCCAGAAACTCTAAGCACAACAATATTCTGATCCTTCCCTCCCAAAAGAGCTGTCGGGATATTATACAAGCTGTCCGGCTCCTCTTCAAAGATTTCAATACCTGTTCCGGCGGACGGGGTTACACGGTCGTAATATGAAACTTGAACGACGGAAAGAGATCTAAATACCGCATATCCGGCAGCGTTACACGGTCGTAATATGAAACTTGAACTAGAACATCTCTTGTTTTGGTATGTAGAACATCTCTTGTTACACGGTCGTAATATGGAACTTGAACAAAACCGCCCGAGTCCTCTGATGCCCATATCGGGGGAATCCCTGCAAGAAACCATTTTGAGGAAACTCCTAAGATTTGAAAATTGACCATCTCATCCGTGGTAAAATTTTTTACCCTGCCGGTTTCCAGATTCCTTACTCTGTCCACAGTAACCCCAAGTATATTTGCCGCTTCCTGCTGCGACCAGCCTTTTGATGTCCGTATCTGACGGACGCGTTCACTTATATCCATAAATCTTATGTATTTTTTTACATCTTTTTTGTAAAAATTTAAAGGAAAATGTTTAAAATATTCAAAAAACTCTTCTTGATCTTTAGAAAATTGACGCTATAATCCGTATTCCGAGCTAAAAGTGTTATTTAGGAGAACGTAATGAGAGAAGGGATACACCCGAAATACAACGAAGTTACTTTTAAATGTGCGTGCGGAGCGGAGATAGTTACCCGTTCCACCGCTCAAAAGACCGGAATAGCAATCTGTTCCAAGTGTCACCCGTTTTTCACAGGAAAACAGAAATTTGTGGATACCGCCGGACGTGTTGAAAAGTATATGCGCAAATATGCAAAAGTTGAACCTGCACCTGAACCGGAAAAAGGCAAAAAGACCCGCAAAGCAAAATAATTATGAAGTTGCGGAAACGCACCTCTCTTAGCTGTATAGAAGCCCTGTAACGGGTCTGCGGAAGCCCTGAAATCAGGTTATATAACTATGAGGGAAAAACGCCTTAAAGTTACCCTCCTTTCACAGACCAACAGAGTTGAAACTGCGGCGTTGGCGGCAAAGCTCTGTTACTCCGGTGCAGACATCGACTCTTTAAAAGAAGCTATAAGCGCCGGCGAGCAAGGCAAATTCATTGCCAAAATTTCCTCTATGGGGCATACTTCAGTGTTTGAGCACCTTTCATTTACATTCGGAGCGGAGGGCGTTTCAAGAACGTTAACTCATCAACTTGTCCGCCACCGCATAGCTAGTTACTCCCAAAAATCCCAACGCTACGTTTTACACAAAGATTTTTCTTATATAATCCCCCCGTCTGTTCTTGAAAGGGAAGAGGCGGCGAAAGAGTTCCGTAAAGCTATGGACATTATAGCCGACAGTTATTCAAAGTTGGAGGAGTTAGGTGTTCCTAAAGAAGATGCCCGCTATCTTCTGCCGAATTCGTGTGAAACCAAGATAATTATCACCATGAACGCCAGGGAACTTCTGCACTTTTTCCGCTTGCGCTGTTGTGAGCGCTCTCAGTGGGAGATAAGAGAACTTGCCATAGAGATGCTGAAGTTGGCGCACGCCGCCGCTCCATCCGTATTCTCCGGCGCTGGTCCAGCATGTGCGGCGGGGATATGCAGTGAAGGGAGTATGACTTGCGGGCGGGCAAAAGAAGTCCGCAGCAGATTTAAAAAGTTGTTAAGTTAGAAGTCTTACAGCGCCCCGGCGCCGCCAAGTCCGTCAAAAAAACTTTAAAATTAAATTTTACGTTGTTTTTAAAATAAAACTGCGGTTTCTCCGTTAGCAGAGGTCCCTTTCGCTTACAACGAACATTTTATATTAGGATACTTTTCAAACTTATCAAAAATTTTTTAATCTCCCGCATTTTTCAGTTTTCAAATTCAGATTATATTTTTACTGCATACTTTTTATTTTGAATGAATCTTATTTTTTTTATTTTTTATCTTGCTAATTTGTAAAATTTCAATTAAGGTAACTGATTAAGGGGTATCGGATTATTCTATAATAATACACTGTTTTATTCTTGATGTATAGCATCAATATTATAGCTTAATTTGACCGCCAATACTAATTAAACTTAAAATAGGAGTGTTTATGAACGGTAAAAAAATCGGTTTGTTTTTGGGAGCGCTTCTCTTTATTATTATGCTATTGCTTCCGGTGCCTGATGGGATGAAGCCGGAGGCATGGTCGGTTGCGGCGGTTACGGCGCTTATGGCAGTTTGGTGGATTACTGAAGCAATTCCTATTCCCGCTACGGCGCTCCTGCCAATTCTGCTATATCCTGCTCTGGGGGTTCTCAAACCGTCACAGGCTACCACCGCGTATGCCAATGAAGTTGTCTACCTTTTTATCGGTGGTTTTTTCCTGGCAGTGGCAATGGAGCATTGGAATCTGCACAGGCGTATAGCTCTGCAAACTGTCCGCATAGTGGGCACATCCCCCTCCCATATGGTTTTAGGGTTTATGATTGCCGTGGCATTCCTCTCCATGTGGATAAGCAACACTGCTTGCGCAGTTATGATGGTTCCCATAGGGATAGCAGTAATTTCCCAGATCACGGGGCTCTCCATTAAAGATATTCATAACGGGAAGCCGGAAAATAAAAAATCCACCAACTTTGCCAAGGCTTTAATGATAGGCGTCGCCTATGCCGCATCCATCGGCGGCGTCGCCACTCTGATAGGCACCCCTCCAAACTCCATTATGAAGGGGATGGTGCTTAATCTGTATAAAATTGACATCGCCTTTGTTCAATGGCTCATGTTTGGTCTTCCGTTTGCTGTAATTATGCTTGCCGTAGCTTGGCTGCTCCTCACAAAAGTTCTCTTCCGTATGGGGGATCTAAAGTTGGCTGGTAGTCGTGATGTTATAGACAGAGAGATTGAAAAACTTGGTCCTATGAGCAGGGCGGAGATATCTGTCGCCATAATAGGGATCCTTATGGCTCTTATGTGGATTTCCAGAGGGTTCATCAAAACAGATTTTTTTAAGGCATATATTTCCGACACTACCATTGCTATTAGTGGAGCAATGCTTCTGTTCCTGGTTCCGGTGGATTTCAAAAAAGGGATACATATTCTGGAGTGGAAGACCGCCGTTAAGATACCTTGGGATATAGTTCTCCTTTTCGGGGGAGGGTTTGCTATTGCAAACGGTTTCCAATCCACGCAGCTTGCCCTATGGCTCAGCAGCAAGCTCACTCAGCTAAACGCATTGCATACAATCATTTTTGTGCTTATTGTTGCTCTCCTTGTCACCTTTTTG
>JAITJJ010000229.1 GCA_031278965.1 Deferribacteraceae bacterium | reverse complement strand
TAACGTATTTTGCGGCGAGGAAAAGCGAAAGATACACAACCGTATTAATGCAGGGGAGCGGTTCTTTCTCTGTAGAAGCATGTCTTGGAAGCGTTGTGCCTAAAGACGGCAAAATCGTGATAATCACAAACGGCGCTTATGGAAAACGCATGGTTAGGATGGCGGAGATTCTGGGGTTAAAATATATTGAGCTGGGATATTCAGAAACGGAAGACCCTTCCGCGGCGGCTCTTGATCAGTTGCTTAAAAAAGAGCTGAATATCACGCATGTTGCGTTGGTGCATTGCGAAACCACAACCGGGATACTAAATCCGCTGGAGGATATCGCCCGGATAGTTAAGAATTATCGCAAAATTTTTATATTGGATGCTATGAGTTCCTTCGGAGGAATCCCTTTTGATATGGATGAGTTGGGAGTGGATTTTCTGATAAGCTCTTCCAACAAGTGCATACAAGGGGTGCCCGGATTCGGCTTTATAATTGCAAAAAGAGAGGAGCTTATCCGCTCTGCCGGCAATGCCCGCTCCCTATGCCTCGACATATATGATCAGTGGAAGGAGATGGACGCATCCGGCAAGTGGCGCTACACATCCCCAACCCACGCGGTCAGGGCTTTTTATCAAGCATTGGATGAATTGGAGGAAGAGGGGGGGATATCCGCAAGATTCGCCCGATATTCCGAAAATCAGAAAACCCTGGCGGAAGGGATGAAAAAGATAGGATTTAACACATTGCTCCCAGAATATTTGCAATCGCCGATTATAACTTCTTTTTTATATCCGAAGGATTTTAATTTTAATCATTTTTATCAAGCGGTAAAGGAAAAGGGGTTTGTGCTCTATCCCGGGAAAATTTCACAGGCTGACACGTTTAGAATCGGCAATATCGGAGATGTGCAGCCAAGCGATATAAAAAGAGCGGTAAAAGCAATAGGGGAAGTAATGTCGTAAAGAAAGCGGAGATGAAACCAGTGAAATATATGACATTTTAACTTTGGTACGACACACAAAAAATTTTTTTGGTTGCCAATCGGCGGATTCTGCTATAACATATCAAGGTCAGCGCAGTTCGGCAATACATCTGAAAGGGCTGTTGCCGCAAGAGGAAGGTTGTTATGAAGAAGGCATTTGGGTTTACCCTTGTTGAACTCTCCGTTGTGCTTGTCATAGTCGGCATCATTATGGGGATGGCGATAAAAGGCAGGGATCTGATTGAAACTTCCCGGCTTCGCAAAGAGCTCCGAAAACTTGACAAGTTTGCGGCGGCGGCGGCGGTAAGCTACACAACGAATCGGGAGCTCCCAGGAGATCTTTACATATCAGGACAAGAGGAAGGATATTTAACGGAAGACGACCTTGAGGTCAACTCCTATTTCAACAATTCTGCGGATTGCCTTACAAATAGTTGCGTTTGGCGTTTTATTAGGGCGGTTGCCGTATACAATACCGATAATACCACATACTACAGATCACCGGAGGCGGCTGATGGAGAAAACGGGGATGTTCTTCTTGCTGTGGCAACGGATAAAACCGACGCGGCAAAAAACGGATACGCAAACAGCTTTGTATGCAAAGTTGAAGAATATATTGACGATAAAAACTTTAAGGGCGGCATGGGGCTCTTTTTTAATAGCAATTCAGCTGCTGACAACTATACCAATGACTGTTCACCCTCCAAAAATTTATTAAGCGGAGCCCATATCCCTTACGGATATAAAGTGTTTTAATATTGCAAACAGCCTAATATTACCTATTTTTATATTGACACATCAGCGGGTTTTGGCTTAGACTGCTTATTGCATTGTGAGATGATACGGTTTATTGTAAAAATGAGGGTGAGGTTGATTTTATAATGGGCTATGAACAGATAATAATTACCGTAGACGATTCTTCCACTATGAGGAGAATCATCAAGAATACCTTGCAAAAAATAGGGTTTGCAAATGTTCTTGAGGCAGGCAACGGGGTTGAAGCCCTAGAGATTATGGCTAAGCAAAACGTTGACATGATTATTACAGATTGGAATATGCCTGAAATGGATGGCCTTACTTATGTTAAAGCTGTTCGGGGAAAAGATCAGTTCAAAGAAACCCCTATTCTTATGATAACCACAGAAGCAGCTAAAGAAGATATCCTTACCGCCCTGCGCAGCGGTGTCAACAACTATGTTGTTAAGCCTTTTACCCCGGACACCCTTCAGGAGAAAGTCTTTAAGCTCTTGGGGCTGGCAACTGATGAGTGATTTTAAAGACTTAAATGAACTTCTTACCGTAGCTCGGCAGATAAACGAAGGGAGATATGACCTTATTGATGTTACTCTCAATCCTGCCAGCGAGCTTTTTGCCATAGCGCAGTATTTCAATGATTCTATTAAAAAATTAAAATCCGTTTCTACCGCCGTTGGGAAAACCTACGAAACCCTCCCTGCTTTTGAAGCATCTTTAAATTTGGTTATAAATTCATCTCACCAAGCATCCAGTGAAGTTTTAGGGCTTGTAGATAAAGTTAATTTTAATATAGACGCCGTAAAAGAGCTAATAAGTGAAATTGATGCGGCGGCAGGCAGAGGGGAGCTTTCAAAAACCTCCGGTTTATTTGATAGATTTAAAGATATTTGTGCGGCGGGCAGCGAGATATGCTATGATATGATAGCATCCTTGGAATTTAAAGAGATTTCCGGGCAGAAGTTGACGGAAGTATTAAATGCGATAGATAAATTCCAAGAGAGGCTGGCGGGGCTTGTTATATCGCTTGGGCTTAAACAGCAGGCAATCGATCCGGGCGCCCTTGATAAACTGAAAGACACTAAGGAGATATTGAAAGATCAAACTCTTGTTAATAAACTGCTTCAAGAGTTTGGACTTTAAATTTCTATATTAACTGCAGGAGCGGAGTTATGAACAAAGATGAGATGCAAGAACTAGTCGGCGATTTTATTATTGAAACAACCGAAATTATAGAAACCCTTGACCAAGACTTAGTGGAGCTTGAGCACCGTAAAACAGACCTCGACCTCTTAAACAAGATATTTAGGGGGGCGCATACCATGAAAGGTTCCTCATCTTTTTTGGGCTTTGATAAACTCAGCGCTGTCACTCATCATGCGGAAGAGATATTAAACCGTCTCCGCAAAGGCGAGATGCATGTATCCCCCGAAATGATGGATGTTCTGCTGGAATTTGTGGATGTCATCAAAAAGATATTAGCCGATATTAAGGCGGGAACAGATACCACCGATACGGAACAGATAATTGAAAAGCTGAAACTTGCCAATGAGGGGAAACTCCCAACGGGAGGGGAACACTCTGAACCTGCTGCCCCTAAAACCAGCGATTCGGGCGCTAAATCTGCCGCAGATACTTCCAAAACAATCTCATCAGACGGTTCTCAGGTGAAAAAAGCGGCGGTCACTATGGAGCAGACCTTGCGCGTGGATGTGGGAAGGCTTGATACATTAATGGAACTGGTCGGGGAACTTGTATTAACAAGAAACCGTATTGCACAGCTCTCCATATCTCTGGAAAAAAAGTTTGAAAACGAATATCTTGTAGAACAGCTTTCCGAAACCACTTCCCAGATCGGGCGGATCACCACTGAACTCCAACTTGCGGTTATGAAAACCCGCATGGTTCCCATCGGGAAAACCTTCAATAAATTTCCGAGAATGGTGCGGGATTTATCCAGAGAGAAGAACAAAGATATTGATCTTATCATCTCCGGCGAGGAAACGGAGCTTGATAAATCAGTCGTTGAGGAGATAGGCGATCCTTTGATACATATGATCCGCAACTCGGTGGATCATGGTGTGGAAGAACCCGAAATACGTGAACAACTTGGGAAATCCCGCAAAGGTAATGTTTGGCTCTCCGCATACCATGAAGGCAACCATATTGTAATTGAAATAAAAGATGACGGGGCGGGTTTGGATGCGGAGAAGTTGAAAAAGAAAGCGGTTGAAAAGAAAGTTATCACCCCGGAAGAAGCAGCAAATATGGATAAAGATACCGCCAACGCCCTAATTTTCAGACCCGGTTTTTCCACTGCGGAGAAGATTACAAATATTTCCGGCAGAGGGGTGGGGATGGATGTGGTGAAAACCAATATAGAAAAGTTGAACGGTCTTATTCATATAGAAACTGAAGTTGGGGTGGGCACCAAGTTCCAACTTAAACTCCCGCTCACCCTTGCCATTATTCAGGCGCTCTTTGTGGAATCGGCGGGGGAAAACTTTGCGGTTCCCCTAAGCTCCATCATTGAGACAGTTCGGGTGCATATAAACGAAGTCCATAGCTTTGAAGGCCGTGAAGTTTTGAAACTGCGGGATACGGTTCTCTCTCTTCTCCGCCTCAACGAGGTTTTTGATCTGGACAGCCCTCTCCACGAAGAGCTGTATGTGGTTGTGGTTGGGATTGCGGAAAAGCGGATAGGACTCATAGTTGATAAACTTGTGGGGCAGGAAGAGATTGTAATAAAATCGCTTGGGGATTATCTGGGGGAAAATAACGCCGGCATTGCGGGCGCAACTATTATGGGAGACGGGCGGGTCCGCCTTATTATAGATGTCGCAGGAGTTATTGAGCTTGCCCAAGCTATGCCGCGGCGGCATAGAAGCCGCTCCGCCGCCGCTAAGACTGTAAAGAGGAATAGTGATGAAAAGAATATACGTGTTTTATATGTGGACGATTCTGCCACCGACCGCAAAATCATGCGGAGGCTCTTGGAATCCTCAGGACATATATCTTTGAATGAAGTCACTTCTCCTAAAGATGTTCATGCCGCAATCAGGGAAAATGATCCCCATGTCCTCATCACCGATATAATGATGCCTGATATGGACGGTTACGAGCTTTCCCGTTTTCTCCGTTCCAACGGTATAAATCTGCCGATCATTGCCGTTTCCGCTCGAAGCGACACATCTGACCGCAAGAAAGCCAGCGCGTCAGGGATAAACGCTTTCTTGGCAAAACCGATCAGTTTGCAGGCTATGCTTGAAAAGATAGAGGAGTTGACGGCACAAAAAGTTGAATAGATTATGCGTACTATTCTGTTTGTTGCTATCGCGCTTTTTGTATTTATCTCTCCCTCCGGGGGTGCCCATGTCTATGTGTATGAGGTTGTAACGAAAGATACCACCTTTCAGACCGCTTCCAAATTACACCCCGATTCTTTTCTGATGTATAACGGCGGGGAAGATGTTATTTTAAGGCTAACTGTTCTAAAGATTTATGCTGATAAAGAATTTGAACAAGCATTGGAGGACTATGGGCTACAGTCAAAAAATGTGCGGTATATGCCTCACGAAGCTAATGCGGGCAGCGATAATCGCAGTCGTGTGCCTTTTTATTGGTGGCGTTAGCGCACTTGCCCAAGATCGTTTTATATTTGAGGTAACCGCCAAGAACAACGCCACGCGTGTGTCAACCGTTATGCATGTTTTTGCAAAAAACTCCGAAGAAGCCAGAGCTCAGGTGGAGCTAAACGGGTGGCAGGTGGGTTCTGTCAAACAGTTGACCTTTAGGCACGGTGATGCATATATAGTTCAGATAGGAGATGAACCTCCGCGCTCTATGCCTATTGAGGAGCTAAGCCGTGACAGTGCTCTTTCCGATGAGGAGTTGATCTTAAGTATCCTGGGTCCGCCTAAAGAAGACGCTCCCCTGCCTATCCCTGAAGAAGAAGCAATAACAGATGAAGGCGACAAACTTATATATATTATGACGGTTTATTTCCCATTTGGGGAGATTGAACCGCAGATAGGTGACGCGGAGCGGAATAAGTTTACCCAATTTGACAATACATCTTATTATTATCTCTTCGGGCATACCGATAATATAAGTATTAACCCGCGGAACAAAACCTACACAGATAATTTTGATCTCTCTTTTAAAAGGGCTGAAGCGGTAAAAAATATATTAGTTGCCTATGGGATAGCATCAGACAGAATAAGTACGGTGGGATTTGGGGCAACCCAACCCGCGGCTGACAACAGGCGTTCCAAGTCCGGCACATTGGAAAACAGAAGGGTGGAGATATTTTTAAAAAAGAGGATATAGTTTATAGTTCTATTCTTCTCCCCTTGCATTACGGCTGTCTGTCAAGCTCTTGCTAAGGCGGCGATATTCTTCAATTCCGCACTCTCCGGACGTAACTCCTTCAATTCTCCTTCCAAACCCCCATATCTGGTTAATTTGCCTCTTTTGCCGTATTTACGATGCCAACGGCTTAACAATGACACACTTATTCCCAAGTCCCCCGCTGCCTCCGGATACACTGAGCGGTGATGCATGCGATAACTTCGCCGCATTTACTGTGTATCCCTCTGAATACGGCATACTTCATACATTATTTTCCTAATAAAAAAATAATGACCTCTTGCAGTTAAACCGTTGATCTGTTATTCTTTTTAAGAGGTTGGAAATGGTATTAAAGATAATAGGAGCCTCAGATACTGCGAAAGTCAGTGCCCTCTGTATAAACACTTATCACTGCGGGCAGGATGAGTTCTCTATTGGCGGTGATTTTGCCGGCAATCCTTCTGTTGCCATAAAACACGACCGTCCGATTGACGGCGATATGCTTCTAACCGTATCCAGCGACAATATGAGTGCTTCCGCCATATTCTTTCCTCCTATAAACGGCGGTAAAATGCCGTCTGCCAATGAACTCATCTCCTCATCTTTCTCCTCTTTAGAGGGGATTCGGCGTGAATTCCTTGTGCAGAGCGCCTTTGAGAGAGGCTATAACGCTGCGGCAAGCGGAGTTATTGTTTACGGCGTTGTCGTGGCAGTGGGAAAGCAGCCCGAGCATGGCATCAATGGCACCGTTCAACTCTTCTTTGAAAAACCCTCTAAAAACCCGGTGGTGGAGGAAGGCGGAAAAGCGTTTTTCAAGGAGTTGAGAACTTATGTCAATGTCCGCAAAGATCAGCTTTTGGCGCGGATTATTCCGCCTAAACTTGGCAAAGCCGGCGCTACAGTTACAGGTACCCCAATCCCTCAGATAGAGGGTAAACCTGTTGAATTTTCCGCCGGGGAAGGGGTACGGACCGGCGGTAACGGAAATGAATTCTTTGCTCTCTATGATGGGCATGTTATCTTTAAGTCCGGAGTTTTATCGGTATTTGATTCAATAACCGTAAACGGCGATGTGGATTTCAGCACAGGAAATATTAGCTTTACAGGCACCGTGCTTATTAAAGGGAACGTTTTAGGCGGCTTTACTGTAAAGGGGAAGGATATAAATATTGATGGAATCTGCTATGATGCAACCCTTGTGGCAGAAAACGATATATTTATTAAGACCGGAGTTAAATCCCGCAATAAATATTTTATTAACGCCGGCGGGAATATTGAGGTTACATATTGCGAAAATGCCCGCTTGACTGCAAGAAAGAGCATATTCATTAAAAAATACGCCTTCAACAGTATCCTTAATGCGGGGGAATCGGTGGAGGCGCAGGATCGCTCCACAATCACCGGCGGGGAGATTCATACTTTTTCCGGCGGAAACTTTTATAATTTGGGCACAAAGGCAAACACTGCCATAACTGTTACACTCGGTAAAAAGTATAATCTGGACGAAAAACTTGTCCGCATTAAAGCAGAGCGGGAGAGGCTAAATAAATCTTTAGAAAAGATAGAAAAGGTCTTGGCGGGGATAGACCTCTTTGACGACAGTGTTATAAAAAATCCTAAAATAGCTAAACTTATGGAGATGCAGAGCTTAATATCAAAGCGGGTGGAACTTTTTACCCGTCGCGTTGAATCCGTAACACGGGAATCTATATATTCGCACCCGTCTATTAGTATCCAGAATGAGATTCAGAGCGGGGTAAAACTGATCTTTTATGCTCAAGAGCTCATAATCCGCGAGACACAGAAAAAAGTGGTCTATTCTTTTAATTCCGATACGCTTGAAATAGAGTGTAAACCCATATCTTGACGAGTGAACATTGTGTTCGTATTGAAATGCGCTGTAAAATACCGCAGCATGGAGTTCCCTTGTGATTGAAATCAAAGGCGCTTGCAACACCGCTGTCTGCTATTGCGATGAATTGGAGGACAATGCGGCGAAGCAGATTAAAATAGTCTGCGAACTACCGGAATTCGCTGAAAACAAAATCCGCATAATGCCTGATGTTCACGCAGGCAAGGGCTGCACTATCGGAACAACAATGACTGTCACGGATAAAATCGTCCCGGGTATGGTTGGTGTTGACATAGGATGCGGAATGGAAACTTTGGAGATTGCGGAGCGAGATATTGACCTCGCGCGGCTCGATGATGTAATTCACAGGGATATTCCCGCTGGTCAAGAGGTGCGGAAGGATTACCACGCCTATAATAACGAGATTGACCTTACTATGCTTCGCTGCTTGAATAAAGTTGACATAGACAGGGCAAGGCACAGTATCGGTTCGCTTGGCGGCGGCAACCACTTTATTGAGGTTGACTGTGCCGATGACGGCACTCTGTTTCTGGTGGTGCATTCCGGCAGTCGCCATATTGGCAAAGAGGTTGCCGACTACTATCAAGACGAAGCGTATAAGCAACTTGGCAGTAGTTCAAAAGCACAGATTGACGAAATTATCGCACAGCTGAAAGCCGAGGGGCGGGAACGGGAGATACAAGGTATGATTGAACCGCTAAAAGTGCGCGTCCCAAAGTATTTAGCTTATGTATCAGGCAGTCTGTTTGACGACTATATCCATGATATGAAGATCATTCAAAGGTTTGCTGTTTTGAACCGACAGGCAATGATCGGAGTGATACTCCGCGAGATGGGATTTACACGGGTCGGTGAGTTTACGACAATTCACAACTATATTGATACCGATTCAATGATTCTGCGCAAAGGAGCGGTTTCAGCGAAAGCCGGCGAGCGGCTGCTGATTCCTATGAATATGCGCGATGGCAGCCTAATTTGCATCGGCAAGGGAAACGACAGCTGGAACTGCTCTGCTCCCCACGGTGCGGGTCGGATAATGAGCCGTAAAGCGGCCTTTGGAAAGCTCTCAATGGATGAGTATCGCGAAGAGATGAAAGACATATTCACAACCAGCGTTACCGAAGAAACCCTCGATGAATCTCCAATGGCATACAAGAGCATGGAAGCCATCGTCAGCCACATAGCACCTACCGCCGAAATCATAATGCGTATTAAGCCGGTGTATAACTTCAAATCCGGTGAATAGGGCAAAATATTAATCCGGCATTTTTCACATATACTCCAGTATCATAATAATACCGTTTACCCATCTAATTCCGCATATCTCCTTGAACTTATAAAATTCAGAAATTTTGCATAATCTTGTTTTTTTGGGTGTAGGGAGATAACCAAGCCTTCGCATTAGCCTTTCAGGGCAATATCGGCTGTTTTTAAATATCGCTTTTTTCCGCTCCTTTCATCCGACTTTATAAACGCTCTTTTCGCATTAATTAATATAATTAAGTATCTGTATATTTTAAATGACCGTTTTTTCTATGCAACAAACATGGTCATCTTTATACAAAAAATGTCTTTTAATAAAAAGTATAAATTATCAACTTCATTGTATTTATTAATTATTTTTTTGCAAGCATTTTTTTTGCAAAACGGCAAAAAGTGCATAGAAAAAACGGTCATTTTTTCTATGCACTTAGTTAAATATATTAACTAATTTTTTATAAATATTTGGAGGAAGTTATGATTAGTTTTCTTGAAAAAACTGCAGGGAAAGCGTTTTTTTGGGCGCTCTTCCTGCTGAGCCTTTTTGCGTTCACCGGATGTTCCGAGAGCGGCAGCGATTCGGACAGTACCCTGCCGCTTTCAAGTCCGAAATCGGTTCAAGCAACACCGAAAGATAAGTCTCTTTCGTTGCAGTGGACCAAGGTTGCCTCTGCGCAGGGTGTTGACGCTACCTACAAGGTATATGTCAACGATACGCCGGATGTTGCTTCTGCAGAAGAATCCGCCGGTAACCTTTCCATAGCCGGGCACAATGTGAGTGCTATTGTCAGCGAATTTAACGGAAACCCGCTTGAAAACGACAAAAAATATTATGTATGGGTCAGGGCTTTTTTCGGTTCACTTGGGGAAGGGGATTTTACTGCTACTTTTGGTATTCCGGTGCCTGCGGCAGAAACACCACCGGCAGTATACTCTACCGCTGGTGACAAGATTCTATGGCTTCAATGGGAAGAATCACCGCACGCTTTCAGCTATGACGTAGCCTACAGCACAACTAACGGCATAGTGCCTAGCGGCACCGTAACGACTAAAACCGTATCCACACCTTATACCGTATTAAATGATCTTACGAATTCCACACAATACTATATATGGGTTCGTGCCTCAAATACTGCCGGCATATCAGATTGGCAAAAAATAGATTCTGCTGCTCCCTCTACTCCGTCAGTAGCGACTTCCGCACCGCAAATCCCTATTATTCTAAGCGTGACACCGGGCAATAAACGCCTTGAAGTTACATGGATGGCAGATCCGTCAGCAACTTATTATGAATTGCAATACTCTGACGGCACGACTTCCGATTCTGTTGATGTGATTCCCGAAGTTGGTCTTGTAAGCAAAAAGATCACTGGGATTGCAAATGGTGTAAGCTATGCTGTAAAAGTAATTGCCCATAACAGTTATAACGACGGTGCCACAACTTCTAGTCTTGAAAGAATCGGAACACCTGTTCAAGACGCAGCTTCCATTAACTTTGATAATATTGAATCTGTGCTGGGGGATGCTGCAGGGGAGTTCATATTCGCCGAAATCCTCCCCAAGAGCCCTATTTTTGTTAACGGCAGAGATTCGGATCGCCTTACCAGATTTAAGGAAACCGCATTGGGCAACCTTTTTACGGACGGAACCGCATGGTATGTCAGAGACAGATATCCGGAAGAGAATATTGATTTTGTGCTCTTGAACGGCGGATTTATTGACAACGCCCTTACCACGGGTCCGATTACGGTAGGCACTTTGCTCGGTATCACTAAGCAGGAGAACCTTGAAGATACCGTAACCATCCTTACATTAAACGGAGCTGATTTAAAGGATCTATTTACTTTTATGGCCAATATTGTTCATACCGGTAGAGGTTCGGCCGGCACAGGAGCATGGGGGATAGTTTCCGAAGAGGTGAGATATACAATAAAATATCCTCACTTTACACCCGAAGAGATAGCTGCAAATGTTGAGCTTTCCAGAGATGATAGCGAACTTTATTATCATGGTGTGATAGATGACGGTTCGCTTACCATAAACGGATTGCCTATTCTGGACGAGCAACTCTATCGAATTGCTACTACGAGTTGGTTGGCTGAAGGGCAGGAAGGGTATTTGATCCTTAAAAGCAAAGGTTTTAACGTAGTGGATACCGGAGTTTTCTTTTGGCAAGGGGTGGCAGAGTATATACACGATCAGAAAAATATCACCCCATACCTTGACGGGCGTATCAGCATATATGGCGGAGTTCCTCTGGCTGGTCCCCAAGCTCCTTATAACGACCCTTCTTACGTTTTCCCATAGGGTTAAATCTGTCTGGCTTTTATGCGGGTGTATCCCGCCTAAAAGCCGGACTATCAGCGGTATGGGAAAGGGGTTTCCCCCTTTCCGGCAATTTCACCGCTCCGGCGTTTGGTTTTGAAAAATGAAAGATATAAACACCTTTCTGAAAAAGAGCAGTCTTATATTGTTCGTCTGTATGCCAACTGCCACAGGAGGCAGAATTGATCATTTGAAATATTCTTTTTTATTGCGCTTCTCCGAAAATCGTGTTACTTTTTTTAAAATTCGTGTCATAAATTTCGGAGAAAATATGTTTAATCGTTTAATTACTGACCACGCGGAGAAGCTTCCGCTACGGGCGCTCTTTTTGTTTGCTCTCTTTTCGTTTATCGTCACAGGGTGCGAGACCGGCGGAGATAACGACAGTTCATTGCCGCTGGCGGCTCCAACTTCGATCCAGGCAACCCCTAAAAATATGGCAATTGAGCTTCGTTGGACGAGAGTTGCCAAAGCTCAGGGGATAGAACCCACATTCAAGGTATACTACAATACGGTTGAGGATTTTGCCTCCGCCACTGATTCGGGGCTTGACCCCATACCGGAATCGGAGCAGACGGGGATGCTATGGACAAAAATTACTAATCTAGCAAATGATACAAAGTATTACATTTGGGTGGAAACATACTTTGGTTCTTTTGGGAAGGCTGATTTTATCCCCGTAACCTATGCAACACCTGTGCCCCCGGCGGAAAAACCAGCAAATGTTAAAGCGACAACCGGCGATACCATTATCTGGCTTACTTGGAACAAATCTCC